>CAZJEK010000154.1:0-12884 GCA_964545005.1 uncultured Pirellulaceae bacterium | reverse complement strand
AATCAATCACCGACAGAAAAAGATGTGTGTAAGGACAAGGCCATTGGCCCGAGTCAGCAAGGTTTTCACCCAACATTGAATATTCCGCTGCGATCACGGCCGAATCGGCCATGCTACAGAACTTTCGCGGAGTGAGGCGCAATGGTGGTCGGGTTGAAGATTCGCCAACCCAAAACGCCTCGGAGGGCCCGGCTTGAATGGCTTAGCGCGTGCCCCAGGAAAAGCTGCCCTTCGGGACAGCTGAATGAAGATCCGAAGCGACGTGACTGTCACCGCCAGTCCGAATGTTAACCCCGTCTACCCAGCCATCCGCGTGATTCGGTTGGACATTTCCAGCGGAGCGGCAGGTTCTTCGGCGAACCGATATTGCATGACGTAGGCGTCCTCGACGGTGTCATCGTAGTAGTCACGCAACACCGAAACGGCTCGGAATCCCAGGTTCTTGAAGAACATTTGTGCCGCCAGATTGGTTTCCCGGATCTCCAGGACGATCCGATTTCGACCGCGACGGGACAGTTTACCAATCAGTTTGTTGACCATCTGTTGCCCGATGCCTCGCCGGCGAACATCCGGGCGGACCGAAAAATTCAACACATGAAGCTGGTCTTTGTGAAGCTCGTAGACCATGAATCCGACGACACGTTCGTCGTATTCAGCAACCATGCCAATACAATTTCGTTGTCGCAGGCAGCGGAGAAAGTCATCTTCCAGCCAAGGGAATTCGAAACTCGCTTGTTCAATGTCCAAAACTTCGGTCATATCGCGGCGTATCATCCAGCGGATGTGCACGTTGATGTCGTAGCTGTGTTCTTGATCCATGAGTGACGTCCTTTGTCGAAGCCGAATGACAGCCCTGTCAGTCGGTTAATAGGTTATTATTAACGACCGCAATCAATGATTGCCGCGAAGTGGCCTAACACTAACAGATGGTTTTTCGCACGCCAAGATTAATCGCCTGTTCATTTTTGTCGTCCATATCCAACCAAAAATGTGCAATTTATCGCTGCAGAACCAGTCTCGCCTTTCGCTAGCAATCAAATCCTATTGGAATCCAGTGCATTGACCAGTTCAATGTCGTTGTCGCCAAAAGGGATTTATTTCGGTTCAACGATGATCCGACCGGGGGCCAGCCTGGCTTCCAAGTCGGTGTCCGACAGGACTTTGAACAACAACTCTTCCAACGAATTATTTTTTGCTTCGATCGTGATCCGGTCGTTGAGCAGGCCTTGGTAGGCGGGTGGAAAATCGATCTGCCGCGAGGTCTGTTGTCCAATCGATTTCAGGATCGAACCACGAAACTCGGTGGTCGGCGACAAGGTGTAAGTTTTGATCCCGGTTTCAACTCCTTTGGCCTGTTGCGCGGCCACCAATTCGGATCTGACTTTCGCCAATTCCAGCGGAGGTCCGGTAACGGTCAGTCGCTTGCCACGGTATCGAAATTGCAAATCAGTAAACTGCCGCTCCAGCTGGTCGGCCAACGTCTTGAATTCTCCCGAAGAAATCCCCACGGGAAGCGTAAACTCGCGTTTGGCGGCATCAATGGCTGGCAAATCGACAATCGTAATCTGATCGCCGGTGGCGTTTCGCTGAAACGATTTGCCAAACCCGGACAGGATCGTTTGGACGGCAATCGTGAGACTGGTGGCAGGCAACTCAAACCTGGCCCAGGTGTCGTGCGGCAGTGATTCCAGCCCGGCAATTTGAAAACCATGGTCGGAGGCCAATTGCTGGAGAATCGCCTGCGGCTGGACGACCGGTGGCATCGAAAATTCGACGCGTTGATTCCAGTCGACCGTATACTTTTTCCGTTGACGGATCGACTCTCGGGTCAGTTGATCAATGACGATTGGCAATTTCGCCGCGGTCTCCTGGGGCCCGATGAAATAGAAGTCGGACAATTGGCAGATCCCCAGGTTTTGCTGGTCGGCAACGGTCCATAAAACCTGTTCTGTCGTGCGGTCTTTGAGTCCCAGAGCCAGGGGGAGCTGGCGATCGACCCGCCGGTCCAGGAAGATACCGACCTGCTGCGTTTTGGAAAACGTTCGCAGGCGATAGTCCAGATCTGCTTCACTCCACCAAGCCGAAATCGCGAGCGCGTTTTGTTTTTCCAGTTCACTCCCGGTCAAAAACTCTCTCGCAGGCTGGTTTTGATCCTGCTGGGCAGTCGCAGGCAGCCAGATAAGCCCACTCAGCAGGATCGTAGAGAGAAATTGAAGGGGCGAGTTCATGGAGCAACCGGGGGTTGAAAGCGTTAGCCGCATTTTAGACGCTGGAAAGCCGATCGTCGAATTCGAGCTGATGTTTGCCGGGCTGTTTTTACCGCAGCGACGCAGAGGACGCGGGCCAAGGGCGCCGATGAACCAAGCTACTTCCAGCGATCGCCAAATAATGTCAGCGTCTTTGCGAAAGATGTAGCATGGCCGATTCGGCCGTGTTCGCAATGGAATGCTGGCTGATGTGCTCAGACCTTGCGGACTCGGGCCAATGGCCCAAGCTACTGCGGCTCTGCGGTTAATTATTAGTGGCGCTGGTGAACGGCGTGATCTGGAGCCAGAACCATTTCTGGCCGCTAGCAGTTACCTCCGTTGCACATCGGGAAAATAGCCCAGTCGTCATATTCGTTACTGTTTGAAATCGAGCCCGATAATTCGCACTGATTCACGCTTGAATCTGCCAGATCGTGAAAACGGATTGTTGTGAGAATCGTGGCCGGCAACTAAACTCGGGCTTAATTCATCCATTCATTGAAACAACTTTTTGAACCCGAAAGTTGCCCTGCATGTCGGACGAGACACTCCGATATCCTGTTCTGGATCGCTTTTACCAGCGGTTCCTTTCCAACGAAAGTTCGGCTGACTTCGTCCAGTCGGTATCGCGGCATTACTGCATGGCAACGTTGGAAAAGCTGGCTCAATTCGGAGCCCGTTCATCGCGTCGTGCTGCAGTGCTGGCGATTGGTTACCTGGGCGATTTTTCCAACAATGAAGTGATGGGAACCGCGCTGAGCGACGACGATCGCGCGGTGCGGATGCTGGCCGATCACGGCATTCGGCAGATCTGGCAGCGTCAGGGAACCGAAGCCGAACAACAAGCCATTCAACGCATCTACCGGCTGGTCGATCAATCGCGACTCGATGACGTGATTGATGAAGCCACGATGCTGATCCGTCACAATCCCTTTCTGGGCGAAGCTTGGAGCCAACGGGCGATCGCATTGTGCGAAGAAGGTGACTTTGAAGGTGCAATTGTCGATTGCCGCGAAGCTTTGAACTGTAATCGGTTTCATTTTCCGGCCGCGATCGGTCTGGCCCATTGCTGCTTACAGCTGGATGAACCATCGGGGGCTCTGGCCGGCTTCCGCCTGGCGTTGAACATCAACCCCGAACTCGACGGCGTCCGCCGTCAGATCCGCAAGCTCGAAGGCCTGCTGGAAAGCTGAGCCTTTGGATTAGAGTGGATGAAATCTGATTATCCCTGGGATCGCGAACCCATCTGGGGCTGTTGCGAAGTTGTGGATTCACCACAAAGTGCACATTTTTCTGAGGCTAACCTGGCTCAAAAAATCAAAAAGCAAAAAAACAGATTCGGCGGACAAAATTCTTGCCAAGAGTTCACAAGCACCGTCGAACTGTTGCAGCTTGAAGACCTTTGGCTGGAATTGGTTACCGAATAAGAGCTTTCAGACTCGAATCGACACCAACCAGAGGTTGACGGTTTTTTGATTTAGTCGATTCGGAACGTAACGGAGCTACGATGTACGCCCACTACAGAATGTTCAAATCAAGCACCAAGACCTGGCAGACCATCATGAACGAGGTCGCTGAGTTTGCTTCGAAAATTGGCGAGCAACGGTTAATCAATATCTCGCAAAGCTGCGATCAATGCTCGGCAGTCGTTGTGGTGTGGTACTGGGACAAGGAAAAATCTCCCAGCAAAGACTGGGCTTGATCAAATCCGGCCCGCTCATTGCCAAAAATCACCCGGCTATTCAGTTGACCCTTCAGCACCGGCTGGCAGTGGAACCTGTTCCAGTCCTTGCAGGTACTTCATCAGGTCCTTGACCTCTTGCTCGGTCATCAGGTCCAGTTGGCCAGGTGGCATCAGCGACAGGTCGGAGTCCTTTTGCATGTCGATGTCATCCTTCAGGATTTCGCGTTGCTTGCCATCCTGTAGAGCCACAACGATTTTTTCATCGTCCTGGTCGACCGGGACTCCGATCAGCACCTCGCCGTCGAAGGTCATGATCTGGATACTCTTGTATGCCGACGCAATTTCCTGGCTCGGGGCCACCGAATTGACCAGCAGGTAGTCAAGACTCCAACGTCGAGTTCCGGTCAGGTCGGGACCGATGTTGGCACCATCGTCGAACAGCTTGTGACAGGTACCCCAGGTGCGGCGATAAACATCTCGGCCGTTCGACGCGTCGGCTGATTCAATCGCTTCCGGAGTCAGCAGGGCTTTGTACTTGTCAAAATCTGCCCGTTGTTCCGGAGTCAGCTTATCGACACCGTTGACATCTTCTTCATCCTCGGACGCGTAGCGATCGATTCCCAGTCGTTGCAGGTAAGCGATCACGGCCACGACCTTGGTCGATTCAACATCGATTTCTTTCCCTCCGGAAGTGATCCGCGGAGTGCCACCTTGGGCGACGATATCCCAAACGACCTGCTTGGCTTGTTGCTTGGCCGCTGGAATCGGATCGTTGAGAATCTCGTCATCGTATGGGGCCCCCAGCATCGAAGCCGCCCTGATCCGGGCTGGCAATGAGCTGTAATTCAACTCGCTGGTCAGCAAGTGCGGATAGGCTGGCATCACGCTTCCCTCGGTCATGGAACCAGGTTCGCGGAAATGCTCGTAGTGCCAGTAGTTCGATTGCTTGCCGCCTTCGCGAGCCAAATCAGGTCCGATCCGGCGCGATCCCCATTGGAATGGACGGTCGTAAATCGATTCACCAGGCAACGAGTAATCGCCGTAGCGTTCGGTCTCGGCAAACATCGGACGAATTTGTTGCGAGTGGCAGTTGTAGCAACCCTCGGCCACGTAAATGTCGCGCCCCAACAGTTCCAGCGGCGTGTATGGTTTGACGGTCGGAATCGTAGGAACGTTGGAGCGAATCAAGAACGTTGGAATGAGAGAAAATCCAGACGCAATCAAGACCGCGACGGTAACCCAGATCGTGAATTGAGTTGGCAGCCGTTCCAATCTTCGATGCCAGGTAGCCTCTTTAAACCGATCCAATTTGACAGCCACATCGAGAACGGGCTTGCCTTCGAGGTTCGATTTGGGGGCCGGTGGATCGGTGAAATCCTTGGTCAACGGCGGTGCCTGGATCACGGGCACTTCGTACGTCGCAGGCCGTGACTTCCAGGTCATGAAATAGTTGACCGTTAAGCATCCGATACCGGCAATGTACAGGGCTCCTCCACCCACACGAGCCCACCACAGCGGTACAATCGCGTTCACGGTTTCGACGAAGTCGGGGTACTGCAGGTAACCGGTATCGTTCATGGCTCGCCACATCAAGCCTTGAGTCAAACCGGCCACGTAAATCGGAATGATATAGAACAGGATGCCCAGGGTTCCCAGCCAGAAGTGCCAGGTCGCCAGCTTGGTGCTCCACAATTTCGTCTGGAAAATCCGCGGCAATAGCCAGTACAGCATGCCGAAGATCATGAACCCGTTCCAACCCAGTGCACCCGAGTGGACGTGGGCGATGGTCCAGTCAGTATAGTGCGACAGCGCGTTGACGCTTTTGATCGACAGCATTGGGCCTTCGAAGGTCGACATCCCGTAGAACGTGATTCCGACGACGAAGAACTTCAAAACCGGGTCAGCAGCGACGCGGTGCCAGGCACCACGCAGGGTCAGCAAACCGTTGATCATGCCGCCCCAGCTGGGCATCCACAGCATCAACGAGAAAACCATCCCCAACGAAGACGCCCAGGTTGCGATCGAGGTGTAGTGCAAGTGGTGAGGTCCGGCCCAGATGTAAATGAAGACCAGCGACCAGAAGTGGATGATACTCAGCTTGTAGGAGAAAACCGGCCGTTCAGCCGCTTTGGGCAGGAAGTAATACATCAATCCCAAAAACGGCGTGGTCAGGAAAAAGGCCACCGCGTTGTGTCCGTACCACCATTGCATCATCGCGTCCTGGACCCCGGCGTAAATCGGGACGCTTTTGAAGATTCCCGACGGAACCACCAGGTTGTTGAACACGTGCAGGATCGCGACGGTCACGATCGTCGCCACATAAAACCACAGCGCCACGTACATGTGACGTTCACGGCGGTTAAGCAGCGTCATCAGGAAGTTGGTTCCGAAAATAACCAGCCACACGACCGCGATCGCGATGTCGATTGGCCATTCCAATTCCGCGTATTCTTTACTTTGTGTGATTCCCAGCGGCAACGTGATCGCCGCTGACACGATGATCAATTGCCAGCCCCAGAAGTGGGCGCGGCTGAGAAAATCGCTCCACATCCTCGCTTTGCATAAACGCTGCGTGGAATAATAAACGGCCGCGAAGATACCATTGCCCGCAAATGCGAAAATCGCCGCGTTGGTGTGAACTGGCCGAAGCCGACCGAAGGACACATACTCCATGAACGTCAGTTGCGGCATGACCAGCAAGATGGCCACGATCAAGCCAGCCACCGTTCCCACAATGCCCCAGACTAACGTCGCCAAGGCGAACATCCGTACGATATCCTCATCGTAGCTGAATGAGTCCAGTTTTTCGGAAGAGGCATTTTGGGAGGTGGCGGTCAGCGTTTCGGACATGGTAATTCAAGCAATCAGTCGGTTGAATTCAAGTTTGCCTGCCCTCATTGGCATGGCTTGTGACGCAAGTTGAATACCTACGTCGAAGTGCATGATATCGATTATCGATCTGCGGCTGAAGACGGTAAAGGAGATTATCGGCCCTTTCACCGCGCCAAATCGTCCCACCCTTGGCCAGCGGGGTAGGCTCACGCGAAGAAGGCCTCACGCGGAGAAGGTTCACGCAGAGAAGGCTCACGCAGAGAATGCTCACGCAGAGCCGCAGAGGCGCCGAGTTCAAGGTGACGTAAGGTAGAGGCGGGTGAGCCAAGAGCCATCGTTGCCGTTGGGACAAGTTCTCTGGGGTGCTCAAATTTTTGAATTGTTTCGATCAGGTCCGAGCCATCGGTGGCGTTGCGTGATTAACAACGCGGGGCCAGTCAGCCCCGACGCCTCTTAGTCTTTTCGCCTTCTTAACGTTTTCTTTTTTGTGAAGCCACCTTTCGCAAAAACTCCGCTTCTCTGCGGCTCTGCGTGAGATATTAAGGCGATCTATCTCGGAACGCTTGGCCAAGCTGAAAGGTTTCGGTTGCGCAGCCAGCTTTGGCAAAACGTTCGGTAGCGGAATTACAGACACATTTATTGCTGCTTCTCTCGCTGCCCAGCTGCCCTGGCTTTCCCAGTTTGGCGCAATCGCGTTTGACAAAATCTCTGCGGCTCGGGCTGAAGGGCCTGCACGGGATGCCCCAAGATGGTGCAGAGATCTGCCATTCTTAGCCAAGACGGAATCCAAAAGTCAATGTGTTCTCGTGCCCAGCTTGAATTACGGACCAGAATTAGCAGCATATAATGTTGCTCGCCCGAAGCTCCATTAGGCGACATGTTGTCAATCTAAACCAATGTTGTGAGACCTAAACTTCACAAATTTTCCCAAGATACTTACGCAATCCTCGAATACTCGCATATTACCAGTTCCCTCAACCGTAATGGAATCGTTTCATGTCTGTATCCTGGCTAGTCGTACTTCTCGCGGTTGGTGTCGTTGGCATTTTAGTCCTCGGCTTTGTCGTGTTTGGTATCATCATGATGATACGATCAGGAAATCAAAAATCAGACGGCTTCAAGTAACACACCGGTCGCACAACATGGTTGTTACGCTAGTCGCGGCTGTCGTCGTTGTAAATTCTCTCGGTTTGCAACGGTCAATCGCTTCGGTCGCGTCCCCTTGGGTTTTTGGGGTTTTTGGGAAGCCACCTTTCGCAAGACTCCGCGGCTCTGCGTGAGATTTTCAATTGCTTTTCTCCCAGTCTCGTTCGGCCTCTCCTGGCCTGCCTGTCTTTTCTATTTTGGCGTCCGGGCCGGTTTCTCCTGGTTAAATTTTTTGTACACCGCTGTGCTTGTGTATCGTAATTCAGCCGTTAAACTCCAGTGCAACTCATTCAGATTCCGATCTTGTCAGGAGCAGACGATGACCTCAGCGTCGCAATCCGGTTCCAACGCGGCCGCGCAAGACATTCATCACAGCGGTCGGCTGGCCAAGCTGAAGACGTTCAGCTTGCTGGGAATTGATGCCAAGCCGGTGGAAGTCGAAGTGGACGTGTCACCGGTCGCCTCACCAAAAACGTTGCTCGTTGGATTGCCGGAAGCGGCGGTTCGCGAAAGCACTCATCGCTGTGCCCGGGCGATGACCAATTCCGGGTTCTACCGACCGGCTGATCGGGTTGTGATCAATCTCGCTCCGGCTGAATTGCCCAAGCAGGCGGCGACGTTTGACTTGCCCATTTCGCTGGGCATTCTGATCGCCAGCGGCCAATTGGGCTCCGATCGCTTGCAGGATTACGCCGTGGTCGGTGAACTGGCATTGGAGGGACATACTCGACCAGCCAAAGGCGTACTATCGATGGCCATCGCTGCGGCTGAATCCGGCTTGAAGGGCATCGTGGTTCCCGAAGAGAACGCTCATGAAGCTTCGGTGGTCGAAGAGTTGGATGTGATTGCTGTCAACTCGTTAGCCCAGGCTGCCGGTTTCTTTTCGGGGCAAGTCGATATTGATCCGACGCCGTCTCGAATCACGGATTTGTTTCAAACCTTTTCCAGCTACGAAGTCGATTTTGCGGACGTTCGCGGTCAGGAGATGGCCAAGCGGGCCATCACGATTGCGGCCGCCGGGGCGCATAATATTCTGATGCTCGGTCCGCCCGGATCAGGCAAGACGATGTTGGCCAAGCGAATCCCGACCGTGCTGCCGCCGTTAAGCCCCGACGAATCGATCGAGACGACTCGGATTTACAGCAGTGTTGGTCGGTTGGCCAAAGGGCAGGCGTTAATGGCGACCCGTCCCTTTCGCTCGCCGCATCATACGATTTCCGAACCGGGTTTGGTGGGCGGTGGCAGCACGCCGATGCCAGGCGAGATTTCGATGGCTCATAACGGCGTGTTGTTTCTGGATGAACTGCCCGAGTTCAACCGGCGGACGCTGGAAGTCTTGCGACAACCGATGGAAGACAGCATTGTCACAATTTCCCGGGCGCTAACATCGACGACGTTTCCCTGTGACTTCATGCTGGTCGCGGCGCTCAACCCCTGCCCTTGCGGCTACCGCAGCGATCCACGTCGCGACTGTCACTGTACGCCGCCGCAGATTGAAAAATACATGGGAAAGATTTCCGGGCCCCTGTTGGATCGGATCGACATTCATGTGGAAGTGCCGGCGGCGGAGTTTAAGGAGTTGTCGTCGTCCAAGCCGGGAACATCCAGCGAGGAAATTCGAGAGTCCGTGATCAACGCGCGGCGGGCTCAGTTTGAGCGGTTTCAACGCACTCGGATTCTCTATAACGCACAGATGTCCAGTCGCCAGATCCGCACGTTTTGCAAGTTGGATGATGCCGGGATCGCGATCTTGAAGAACAGTGTCAACGAGATGGGGTTATCAGCGCGGGCTCATGACAAGGTCTTGCGTCTGGCCCGGACGATCGCCGACCTGGATGCTGCCGACAAAATCGAAGCTCACCACTTGCAGGAAGCGATCAACTACCGAATGCTCGATCGAGATGTTTACAAGTAGATCGAGTTGGATTGGCGGCCGAATGGGATTTGCGGATTAGCGTTGTTATGGTCTTGCAAAGGTTGACTCGAGTTTCTTGGGCATGTTCGGCTTGGGAAGGTAGGGCGGGAAATCTCACGCAGAGCCGCAGAGTCGCAGAGGATTTTTGCGAAAGGTGGCATTGCAAATGGGCCTTGGTAGAATCTTTCGTAGTTCAATGTCGTTCACTTCGGTTGAGACCGGTGTCGTAAAAACCTTCCGTTATGTGACCTAGCGAATGGCACTCGACGTTTACGTTGTTGATGGCACTAGCCGAGACCCGGCTGCTGGGTTTCCTTCCTGCTCGTTCGTTGACCGGGACCACGACTACATCTTCCACGGCGCGGGCATCGACATCTACAACCGCTACCCGTTCTTGCGTCGCATGATTGACTTCTGCGTCGATGCCAAATTCGGCTCGGAGGTTCTCGACTCCCTGATCGCCGAAATTGATGACGTGTTACCGCAGATTTCGTCGGTCAAATCTGCGGTCGCCGCCATGGAATCGTTTCGCGATGTCTGCGTATCCGCCCGGGCTGCCGGAAAATCGTTGTTCTTGTACTGTGACTGATGGTCCGGTCAGATAACATTGATTTTGCGCCAGGCCTGCGGCACACCTTCGTTCTTTGGCAACGCGGGCTGGCCTTGGTACAATCACTCGCAATACAGGCATCGTTCGCTTCGTTTAGGGCGTTGTCGTAAAAACCTTCCGTTAGGTGCCCCTAGATGAATGTGGTGGTGACCGTTGGTGACGTCCTCGATGCCGCTGCGGACGTCCTGATTTCCACCGCGAACCCTTGGCTCAACATGTCCGGAGGCGTCAACGGCGCAATCCGTGAACGCGAACCCGGCATTCAAGCTGAACTCCGCGCTCACCTCGAATCCATCGGCGAATCCGCAATCCCCGCTTGCTCGGTCGTCCGAACGTCCGCTGGCGATTTGCCCTTCTCACACATTATCCACGCGGTTGCTATCGACCCGTTCTACGATTCCTCGCACCAGATCGTTTTTGACACACTGACGGCCGCTTTCACTCTCGCGGTTTCTCTTGGCGCAACATCCGTTGCCATGCCGACGCTTGCGACTGGCTACGGCCCAATGACGATTGACGCTTTTGCCGGTGCATTCGCGGATTCCGTATTGGGCCGATTCCCGATTGAGACCGTCAAGATTGTGGTTCGCTCTGACGAGAATGCCGGGATAATCAACTCGGTGCTTGAAGCCCAAGCGTAGTGCAACGGTCCGCTAACGTGGTTTTACGCTGAGGCCTTCGGCACACCTCGGCTCTTTGGCAACGATCGCTGGCCTTGGTACAATCTCCCATAGTTCAGACATCGTTCGCTTCCGCGGACACTTGCCGATTGGTGATTCCGGCGTTCCATGACCCTACTCCGAAACGTCATCGAGATCATCATTGTCACGCTTTGCTTACCGTTTTACGCGATCGTATTCCCGCTCATGCGGTGGGGGCAACGCTCAGCAGCACGTCGCATTCAACAGTGTTCCTGCCCTTCTTGTGACCGGATGTTCTCCGACATCGAAACTGACGATCTCACGTATTGTGGCATCAAACTGCGACTCACCGCTGGAACCTCTATCCAATGGGATCGTCTTCCCAAATGGCTTGTTGTATGCAAATCGTGCAATACCGCGACGTGCTTTGACCGTGAATTCCGCTTCACCGCCTGCGACATGTCCGACGCCATCACTCGACCCAAAGGCAACGCGAAACGCAGCTCCAGTGTCCGCTAACATGGTTTTTACGCAGGGGCCTTCGGCACACCTTCCAACTTTGTCAACGATCGCTGGCCTTGGTACAATCTCTATTAGTTCAGGCATCGTTCGCTTCGTTCAGGGCGGGTGTCGTAAAAACCTTCCGTTGGGCGCTCGATAAGCATGGAGCACAACCCATACGAAGCTCCCGGGGAAGCGGCCTCGGTTGGATTAACGTCGTTCGACCGGCGATGGTTCACTGCGATTCCATTTGCCGCCCTCGTCTCGCTTTTTGCCACACTTCCACTCATGCTGACATTGCTTGCGCTGCTGGTGTGCAATGCCGTCGCGTTCCTCGTGCTGCTTGTTGCTCGCCAGACTACTGCCGCGAATCTCGCGTTATTGACCGGTGTCCTTTTGGTCGCATCCCTCATGTTCACCGACTGGGGCTTTTCGATGCCGAATCCTCGGGTCACCGTATCTTGGATTTGTCTCATTCCCGCGATAATTGCACAACTTACTCTGATCGCCTGTCCGTTTTGGTTGCCGTTCACGCGGCGTATCGGCGGCTAACATGGTTTTTACGCTAGGCCTGCGGCACAACTTCCGCGTTTGGCCACGCGGGCAGGCATTGGTAAAATCTTTCGTAGTTCAGGCATCGTGCGCTTCGTTCAGGGTGGTGTCGTAAAAACCTTCCGTGGTCGGTCGCTAGCTCTTTGTGATTTCGACGTCCATATCTTGCCCGCCTCGCAAGACTCTGATGACCTCGATCGAATCATCTCTTTCGATGTAGAAGACTACATGGTTTGGGAAATCTTTCACCAGTCTTGTTCTCAACCCGGCAAGCTCCGGAACACTGGTTGCGAATGGCCCACCACTTTCGGGAAACAATGCCAAGCCTTTGATTGTCTGCTCGGCTCGTTCAAGAAATCGCAATGCAGCGTCAATACTGCCGTCCGCGATGTACATTGCGTGCGATTCGACGTCCTTGAGGGCTTTTGGGCGTCGGGTGATCTGTTTCCTGCTCGCCACTTACTCGACGCTCTTTGAAACAACACGTTCCTTAATCGTCTGCCATTCTTCATCCGTCCACGACTCGGCTGGGCCACTATTTATGCCGGCCATCAACGCTTGTTCAATTTCGCCTTGCTTTTCGTTCGCAGCGGCAA
This sequence comes from uncultured Pirellulaceae bacterium, assembly GCA_964545005.1. Lineage (GTDB taxonomy): Bacteria > Planctomycetota > Planctomycetia > Pirellulales > Pirellulaceae > Mariniblastus. The sequence continues at coordinate 161 of CAZJEK010000154.1, read as the reverse complement.
CTAGCGCGACAATAAATTCACCCGGGTTCGTAAATCCGCCATTCTTTGTGCCTTGATCCACAAATTGCATCAACTCATCTGGCAAATCGACTGGTATGCTCGACATAGCAACTAACCTCACTCGTATGGTCCGCGACCGACAACCTGGTTTTTACGCTGAG
>CAZJEK010000153.1:0-12976 GCA_964545005.1 uncultured Pirellulaceae bacterium | reverse complement strand
GCTCTGATCACCGACATGATCTGAATGTCCGTACGACCTAGTTCAATATCCAATCGTCGCACACGACGAACGAACACGGCACGATCGGAAGCGTCAAGCGTTCCCACGTAAAACACCCCGCCCGAATACCGGACAGCCCCCTGCCCTTTCAGCTAAATGCTCAATCGCAGACGGCTGGCCTCCTAGACTACCGATGTTGTCCGAAACCGCCATAAGTTGGGTCGATTCGGCTATAATTCAAAGTTATGTGCCTAATCCCGTTACTTGACTGTCATGATCTTCAACGTCTATGCAGACCTTTCCCGGGCACTTTCAGAGTATGAACGAGACGCAATCGCTGATGCTCTTGATTCGACCGTCCCGGACAGCGGGTGTGTTGGACTTCAAGGCGGCCCATTTGACGAAGTGTATTTCACGGTCACCGCAGCAAATTTGGACGATGCCCGGAAGCGTGCGCTGACCGACATGAACACTGTGTTGGAACAGCTTCAGATGGAAATTGAATTCAGTTTGGAATTGACGTCGCAAATCAATGGCTGACGTCACATAACTAAGCCGTGAACCGAAGCGGCGAAGTCAGGCGGTTTTTTATATCCAAATCAACCCTCGCCGCTCGGTTACGGCGGGTGTTCTGCGTCTACGGGCTAAACCGTTATGAAATGCCAGAACGAATTGAACGCACTGGATCGACTGACTTCACTGACTCTGAATTGCTGATCCTTGACAAGGTCGCAATGTTGGGCGGGATTCGCTCGATGTATTACAACGACATCTTTCCGTACCAATTCAACTACCCGGAACACGGAATCGATGACGAAACACTCATCACCACATTCGATCGGCTTGAAACTGATGGAATCATCACTGGTGAACCATCCAAGAATCGCCATGGAAAACCAGATCGAACTATCCGTGTGACTGAGCGCGGTGGTTTGATTTGGGAATCAGAACGAAGACCTGATTGGACTCGCTACGTAACCGAGAGCTACGGTTCATCGCGCCCTGATTCTGAACGGCATCGAGTAACTGTTTTTGGACATTCACGACCGATATGTCAGGCTTTCTTTGATGCGGGCGTCCAATCTGGATTTCTTGACTATCGCGGTGGCCGAATCAGAACCGCGTTCGGGAACCGAAATCTGATATACTGGCGTCCTGTCAAACGGGTTTTCATGCTGTCTGCCTGGGTTGAATCTTGGCAATCGGCGACTGATTGGGGACACTTCGAAATGAAAAGGTGTTGGTGGCGATTCGCAGACGAGATTGGAAAACTCTGGGGTTGGCCGCCGGCACTAATCGACGCATAACCATGCGATCAACCGAAGTCGCGGTAGCCGGGCGATTTCGCAATTGAAAATCAATCGCCGCGACTCGGTTATCGCGGCCGTTATTTCGCTCAACAGGAGGACACCTACCTTCGACAACAAACGACTTGAAAAAGCCATCGCAATTCGCGACCAAAGTTACAAGCTCCTGCTTTGGATCAGTGACGCGATCGACAAGGGGCTGATCCAACCATCGCGTGCAGCGCATCATTCTGGCGGCCCGGAAGCAGCAACCGAATGGCTGCGGTCAAACTACTGCCACATTCCCGAAGAGTTACGACCGCCGCAAAGCGACATCGACGAATTTGCTGCATTCTTCAGTACGTACCTCACATCGTCTTTCGACGTCATTGAAAAACCGGGAACCAAAGGCGAAGGTCCCACTCCGTCATTTTGCCGATGCGAACTTTGCATGCGGATAGTCAATGCGCCTCACCTACGAACAAAAAAACTTTACGCGAGCGACAAACGGCGCGCCGATTTGTTGATGCGTGAGTGTCTCGCGGAGATTGCTTCGGAAAACAATCTTGATGTGGACAACGAATTGGCGGAACAAATCGCAGCCAACGACCAGACGCGGCGATCCGCAGCATACATTACTTACGGTCATTGGCTAATTCGGCGTCTTTCCGGTGAATCTGACGGTCCTGCGATTCTTGCAATCTGGCGATTGATCGCATGGGACCCGCGCGGTGGCATGCGTCGAGGATTCACGCTACAACTAAAGGACTTTGAGGATGCCGAAAAACAACTCCTCATGGCAATCCGAAACGCGAAATAACCAATAAGAATTTTTACATCGCGTTAATGTAGAGCGGTGGCTGCAAATTTTTTTCAATGGTGCTGCTTCCAATAGATCAATTTGAGCGGTCGAGCCGATGCTCAAATTATCTGTTCAAGAGGCCCGCAGCGGCGAGCCATCGGTTCAACCGAAGGAATCAAATGACTTGGCAAAAGCAATCAATCGGCAACATTCACATCCCTCTTGTGAACTACGGTGGTAACTCCTTCTTGGGCGTTGGAAAGAAGAACGTAGCACATATTTCAAATGGTACCGGCCTAAATTGGAAGCAGTATGTCATTGACAGTAGTGCTAACTGGAGTGGATTCCTTCATTTAGGAGTGAAGTCGGCTTTTGGCAACGGAACATGGTTTGTTTTCGTTTCAGCCAGTCCTTCCAATTACTATACGAGCACCAACAGCGGCAAAAACTGGACCTCTCACTCAAATTCAAGCGGATACAAATTTGGAGAAGTTGTTTATGCCAAATCGAAATTCATAGCAATCGAGCATTTGGGGAATCAGTGTGTGACTTCCACTGACGGAGTCCACTGGCAACCCCAGAATTTCCCAAGCGGAATGACACTAGCGGGAGCCGAACCTAGGCAAATCGTAAAAGGCTTGAACAACATAGTTGTCAGCCGGTTTCCACATGTTTCGGGATCCAGCCCAACCAAAACTTGGTTTGCAATTTCTTCTGACGGGATAAATTGGTCTCAATCGGGTCCGGTGCCTTTTCCATGCAACCCCTGGAGACTCGCGTACAACGATTCGACCAATCGTTTTGTCGCGATTGTTCAGCGACTTCCGAAAGTTGGAACTAAAAGGAATCTTGAAGTCATTAAGTCGGATGATGACGGGCAAACTTGGCAGGAGATCAAAAACGTAAAGATTCCGGGCCTGACATCTTCGACTTCATGGAATTTCAAATTCGCATTTGGGAATGGTCGGTTTGTTTTGCTACCGTCAAATCACACTTCGACAAAATACCCAACAACCGTTGATGGAAAATCATGGAAGACTGAGGATCTTTTGTGCAAAAGACTTGATCGGATTCAGTTCGGCAATAGCAAGTTCGTCGTAACTGGTGGGAACGGAGTTCTCGTAACAGGGACCTAGGTGATTCTTTCTATGGGGCTGGAGCGCTTTCAGGTGGCGGATAACAACATTGCACCCGAGTCGCGAAGCCGGGCGATTCCGAAAGGACAATCACTTGTCGCGACCAGCAAGGCTGCCCGGATAAAAGTCGGATTTGCGGCACCGGCGGAATATTAAATCCCAAATTGGGTGGTGGGGCTTTGCGTGGTTGACGACCGTGAACTCAAACTCAATAGGAGAATCGTGATTGCCGGCGCGGTGATTGCGAGCTCATTCGTTCTTTTTCCGTATTTGCTGGTGTTTATGTCGTCGTCGCTGTTTTTCGGTTTGGCAATGATCTATTCGGCCATTGCTGAGTCCAGGCCTGATCGAAACGAAAGGATTTTTGTAGGTGCGTGCTTTCTCTGGTTTGGAATCGCAATGTTGTTTTTCTTTTTTGGGCTGTTCCACTATGTTTTGATCGTAGGATAACCATAGGATCAACCGAAGTTGCGGAACCGGGCGACTTTCAAATGAACAATCACTCCCGCGTCGGTTATCGCAGTTTTGTTTTGCGTTAAGTTGAAATCCCGACAGAGAACTTCTAATATGGGCGCATGGGACGACGGAATTCTCGACAATGATTCTGCGCAGGATTACATCGGTCGCTTTTCTTCCCGCATCCAGCAGGACATCATTCAGATTGGCGACGATGATTCGCGGAAAATTGCCGGAAATCTGAGTGCAGCAGTCGGAATACTTTTGCGGTTGTCGTCTGGTTGTTTTGATCCAATTCCCGGATTGGAGGACAAACCGCATTTCTATCCGCGTTTACTCTGTGCTATCAGTCACAACATCGAACACATTTTGCATCTTCCCGGCGACGCGCCCCGATTGCTGGCGGCCGTTTTGAAAGGCGAGGGCGAGGAGCTTGCCGCGCGGGAGACAAAGCTGGAACGAAAAATTCATGGTTGCTTATTTGGTGGGCAATCCGGTGTGCTGCAGGGTAAGTTTTCGGTTCTCGAATCTGACCTTTTCGCACATCCCAGTTCTCAAGCGTTCATGAAGGCTAAAACCAAAGAGTTGGTAGCTGAGATCGACCAAACGCTACAAGATCGCGATGAAGTAATCGACATGTCTTACTCTTATCTCGGCGGGATGCTCGGGCTAATACTTGTGTTGCCATGTCAGGGTTTGAAAAAAGCAAAGATCGAAAAATGGCGCAAACATTGCCATTCGATTTGGAATTCTGACGGAGCCGACGACGAGGCGAACGATCTTGAATTCGAATTGGGATTCCGTGAAAATGTCAACTCGGCATTCGATTGTGCCGCAAAACTGTACGCCAGCTCGGCGTGAGTTTTTTCCTTCGATCGATCCGTAGTTCGTAGTGCCTGGCCTTATTCGGCACAGCAATACTGGAAAGGCTCGCCCTTCGGTAGAATCGCCAGCCTCGACTCAAGGCCCCTGCCCTATCTAAAATAGACATCGCGCGGCATTTAATTACCCGCAACCGAATTCACAGACAGCTTTTTTTGCGGGCTTGATATGACTGAAGATTCTACTCCCGAAGATGGCGTCGTCCATGCAACGCTGGTCTTCGAGCGTGAGATCCCCGCGTCCGTTACCGATGTGTTCACAGCGTTCGCGGATGCGAGTGTCCGCGCGGTCTGGAGCGCTCCGCCGAATGACATCATCATCTACGATCACCAAGAATTCGCGGAGGGCCGAATCGATCGTTTTCGATGTGGGCCCACAGCAGACCCGAACATTCATGGCACGACCCGCTATTTGGAAATCATTCCCAACCGCCGGATCGTGTCGCTTGAAGCCTTGGCAATGAAAGAAATGAAACTGGCGGCATCACTGATTACGACCGAATTCCGCAATCGGGATAGTGGTACAAGACTGAGTTGTACGGTTCAAATTGCATCGTTGGTTGGTCCGGACATGATTCGTGGCTACGAAGACGGCAACAACGGTGCGCTCGACGGACTTGTCCGTTACTTGAGCGAATAGCCGCACGATGGTTGCCTGACCTTGAATCAATAAGGTGATGGAAATGGGCACGAAACAAAAAGGTTTATCGGTTGCAACCAACTCGTAGAGCTAACCGCAGCGACGCAGAGTTCGCTGAAGTTTCCTGCAAATTTCTGTAAGCTCCCCGTCCTCTGCGCCTCTGCGGTTTTTTCTTTCTTAAAAAATTTTCGAATCTTACTCCGTTCACCAGCTGCCTCGACCCAGTCCCCTGCCCTATCTAAAATAGTCTCGGAAGACAAGCAACAACGCGGATTGGATTGAAACGGCGATGAGTAAGAAGTCAGGCTGGGGCGTCAAATGGGACGTCGTGATGGTGGGGGCGGGGCTGTTTTTTTCAGGTGGCATCCCCGCAGCTATTTTTTACTTCGGCTTCAATATCATTTACATCTGGCTGGTGGTCGTGGCGTTTACCGGACTGCTCGCAATGTTATGGGGGCTGATGGGTGAAGGCGCCAAGTATTGATCCCATTCAGCCAGGTGAATCAAATGCGGTTTCGACTTTACCATCTGTTTGCCGCGACTGCTCTGGTCGTCATGGTTTTGTTTGCGATTGACAAAGCGATGCACGAAACCGTACTCGTTGAATTGGAGCCACCGATTGTTTGGGGCAATAAGTCTGCTAGCCTAAACTTCCGCGATGTTGACTATGGTGTAAGCTTTGAAATTCAAACCGCAGCCGTACCGCTCAAGGGCGAGGTATTCGGCGAGTTTGGCTACAACACTCTCTATCGAAGGGATATCAACCCGAAAAACATCTCGATGGTTGGCTCGCGAAACATCTGGCTGAGGTATCGCAAAAGTTCATTTTTGTGGCTGCAGGCAACATCTCCGGAAGATGAGCTGGAAAGTCACTTTTCAACCATGATGGTATTCCCAGACCCAGAAGTATGGCGACGAAAAACTAGGCCTCGATAGAAACAAGAGGAAGCAACATCGCCGTCTGTTTATAATCACCAGTGAAAACCGCCTCGAGTCTATCGCGTCCAACTGCCTATCAGTTGGACCACGTTTCAATCGAAAGTACCAATCAAATGCAAGCTCACATGTTCAAAGCCGTCCTCGCTGGACTGGCACTGTTGTTGATTCATCCCCAACTTCACGGGCAGGAAATGGTTCCCGATAACAGTCGAGTCGTCTTTCTGGGGGACTCAATCACGCAGGCTGGCGTGCGGCCCAATGGTTACGTCACGTTGGTCAAAAAGGAACTCGAAAATCAAGGCAAGTCGATTGAAGTCATCGGTGCCGGGATCAGCGGAAACAAAGTTTCTGACCTGCAGAAACGGCTCAAAACCGATGTCCTTGATAAAGATCCGACTCACGTGATCATCTACATCGGAATCAATGACGTCTGGCACTGGAGAAGCGGGCGTGGGACTTCTAAAGAAGATTTTGAAGCTGGCCTGCGCGACATTATCCAGCAAATCAAAGCGGGTGGTGCCAAGGTAATCTTGTGCACCCCCAGTGTGATTGGTGAAAAAACGGACGGCAGCAATCAGCAGGACGGTATGCTGGATGAATATGCTGAGATCAGCCGCGAGGTCGCCAAGTCGACGGGGGCTCAATTGCTTGACCTTCGCAAAGCGTTCATCGACGAGCTAAAACAACAGAATCAAGCCAATGAAGACAAAGGAGTCTTAACGGGCGATGGCGTACACCTGAACGACGCCGGCAACCGGTTTGTGGCGGCGAAAATGCTGGAAGCGATGGGAATGAAATCTGGAAACGAGAAAGCAATCCGACACATCGTGCTGTTCAAATTCAATGAGGACGTGACGCCTGAGCAAATCGAGGAAGTTGTGGCCGAGTTTGGCAAGTTGCCAGAAAAGATCGATCTGATTTCAGGTTACGAAGCCGGGATCAACATGAGCCCCGAGAATCTGGACAAAGGGTTCACGCACGGTTTTGTTGTCTCGTTCAACAGCGCCAAAGACCGCGACGCTTACCTGCCCCACCCGGCTCACAAGGAGTTCGTAAAACTGCTGGACGGAAAAATCGAAGATGTGCTGGTCTTCGATTACGTGGTGGAGGTCGGAAAAAAGTAGCTTGGGACATTGGCCCGAGTCCGCAAGGTTTTCGCCCGACGGTAAGTATTCCAAGCGATCACGGCCGAATCGGCCATGCTACGTAACTCTTTCTGTTAGCGCGTAGGTTACGGGGAACCGTTTTGACCATCAGGGAGATTTCCGGGTTCAGCCTCGCACTTGGGGCTGCCGCAGGAGGCCAGCATCAACACACTTAGCAAAGCTCCTACGAGGCTGATCAATACCGTCCACCGAACGGCATGTTGCCAGGGCATCATTTCCAATCCGGGAGGGACAACGACCACGGGCCCGTCTTCGTCGCTATCGACGATCGCCTCGCGCAACTTCATCAACTGATTGGAGCGAGTCAACAGGTCGGCGTCGGAGGGAAACGACTTCAGCCCTTCGTGTGCAGCTTTCAGGTTTTGATACCAGAAGTCGATTTCGCAGTCGGGTGTGAAATAGAACGTATGCGTTGATCCAGTGGTCAACGACTCCGATTCAAGGTAACTGAGTGCCGTGGCCAGTTCGGTTTCGGCCAATTCAACGGTGCTCGCATTGGCGGCTCGTTTCAGATAGCCTTTGCAGTTTTGATCGAATCTGATTTTGCAAGTCAGCGCGACCGCCATGCAGCCGATGAGTGCGATGCCAAAAACGAATAACAACAAGGATGCCAGGCTTTTCATGGTTTAATAGGGTTGAGTGTAAGTTGTCGCGTCGACACCTTCCCGCTTGCGGGAGGGTCGAGCCAAAGCGAGGGGAGGGTTTTTAAACCCCTCTCCGGCCCTGATAGGCCGACTCTCCCAAGGGAGAGTATCTGCCGAAGGTCTTGTTCGAAAAATGCGAGGAACTCCGCCAATGGTAAACTGTCTCGTTCCAGTCGCATGCGTGTTCGTCCGACGCGCGACGGGATTGGGGAAATTTCTCTCAAAACCCGTTTGATTTTGATTCCCCGCGTCAAAACCGGCCAGGCGACGTTCTGGATCAAGACCGCATCGTACCCTGCTGCCTTGGGCCGCTTGATCGTTTACGATGCCGCGAAAGAAAACCACTCCCCTGCCCTGCCCTGCAGTTTTCAATGCAAATCCTTAATAGCCTGCTACCGATCTTCATCGTGATTGGGCTGGGGATTTTGTTGCGTTGGCGGCGGTTTCTGACCGCAGAGATCACCCAGGGCATGAACCGGTTCGCGTATTTTGTCGCGTTGCCCGCATTTTTATTTTACCGACTTGCCGAGGCTCCGGTCGCCAGTCAAGCGAACTGGATGATCGTGACCTTGCTGGTTGCCACTCTGGTTACGCTGGCCGTGTCGTGGCTGGTATCGTTTTGGGTGGTCAGCAATTCGGAACGACGCGGGGCCATGATCCATGCCTCCTTTCGGGGCAACTTGGCGTTCATTGGATTGCCCTTGATCCTGTATGCCATTTCCGATCAGCCTGACGAGATCAGGAATTCGGTAGAAACGGCCGTGTTGCTGACGATGGCACCGGTGGTCATCGTCTACAACGTCGCCGCCGTGGTTGTGCTGTCGGTTTACAATCAGCGAACTGAGCAGAGGTTTTCCTGGCCCAACGTTGTCAAGAACGTGTTGTTGAATCCGATTCTGTTGGGGTGCCTGACGGGAATGGTCGCGCAGAAAGTGGGGTGGCAATTGCCGACGTTTTTGCACCGCACCTGCGCCGAGTTAGGATCGGCAGCGTTTCCCTTGGCATTGTTGGGGATTGGCAGTCAGTTGGCCAGCATCTCGGTTTCCGGTCAATGGTCGGGCGCGTTAACGGCCAGTGCCCTGAAGTGCATCCTCTGCCCTGCCCTGGGATATTTGGTTGGAACGGCAGTGGGGCTGGAAGGCGCCGAGCTGTTGGCAGCGGTTGTATTGTGCGCGGTACCGACTGCCGTCTCCAGCTATGTGTTAACGGACCAGATGAATGGCGACAGTGAGTTGGCAGCCAGCTCGGTGGTCATTGCCACATCGGTTTCGATGGTGACTTTGTCGGTGGTGTTGATGTTGCTGTAAAGCGAGGTTGGCTTTCGCTTGCGAAGTAACAACGCCGATTCGGCGGTGATCGCAACGATTTGTTGGCACTCACCCTACCCCACTGGATCGTTATTCTCTGGTCGGCCTTCGATATAAAACCAGTTGTGAATCGGTTTCAAGATTTCCAACGTTTCGGCCAGCAGTGTTTGATCGATCGGCTCCTCCATCCAATCACACCATTGGCTGACCCGTTGTGGGTTGGCCGAACCGGTGATGCAGGTAGCAAACGATTCGTTGGCGATGGAAAACTGCAATGCCAGCTTGGCGATGTCCGATCCAGCTTGGCGACAATGTTCGGCTGCCCGTTTACAAATATCCCGAACCTCGGTCGTCGCTTTGTGCCAGGCCGGCAACGGCGCGTTGGTCAGTAGCCGGGCACTGAACGGTGCCGCGTTCATGATTCCCGCCCCGCGACTTTGAATCCACTCAGCATGGTCGGCCAGCATCGTATTCTGAAGCGTGTAGTGGTTGTAAGACAGAATGACGTCCAGTTCCGTTTGTCCCAGAATCTCGCGGAAGATTTTCATCGGATACCCTGACATCCCGATGTACTTGACCTTGCCTTGTTGCTGGATCTTTCTCAATTCAGGAATCGTCTCGTCGACCAGCTGTTGCAGATCGACGTATTCAGGATCGTGGCACAACACGATATCCAGGTAGTCGGTTCGCATCCGTTCCAGGCTGATATCGATACTTTCACGAACTCGTCGGGCTGAGAAATCAAAGTGCTGAGGCGCATAACGGCCCAGTTTGGTGCACAGGTAGTAGGAATCGCGTGGCACGTCGGCCAGGGCATACCCGAGCAGGACTTCCGATTGGCCGCGGCCGTAATAGGGCGAGGTGTCGACCAGGTTCATGCCGCGATCCAGCGCCGTGCGAACGCTGGCCAAGGCTTCTTCCAGTCCTACGTCCCGAAATTCGGCACCCATGGAAGAGGCGCCGAATCCCAGGATGGTGAGGTCCATGTCGGTTTTTCCCAGCCTGCGGGTTTGCATTCAATTGCTCCAATGTGTTTTTTCGGTTGTTGACGCCGGCGTATTTTAACGTCCAATCGAAATGGCAGCGACCGTTGCGAGGAGCGTTCAACCGGACCATCTCTGCGTCGTTAGTGTCGCTTGGTATGGAAGAAGTTGACCCTGTCAATTGAGTTCTATCCTCGTTCCGATTGCGAAAAGTAGCTTGGGCCATTGGCCCGAGTAGGCAAAGTTTTCGCCCAACATTGAGTCGTCCTCGCGGTCACGGCCGAATCGGCCATGCTACATAGCTTTCCCAATGCAGCGGTTGACGGTATGCGTGCGGGCAGCAGCACTTCGGCCGATTTTTACCCCAAAATACCTCCCCTTTATTGCCAAGATTTGATTGCGACTTGCGAACCGAGGCGTATATTTTGGCACGATTTTGACGATCTTGATCGAATTTTAGGCGAGGCAACACAATGGGATTTGTAGTGGGCGCGGTGCTGGGAATCGCGGTCTACGCGTTTTTTCGCACAGTCCTGGGCGGTTTTTACACGGTCAGCCCCGACCAACGCGCAGTAGTCACCAGTTTCGGGAAAGCACAACGGCTGGCAGAAAAAACGGACTCACCGCCGTTGTCCAGCGACGAACGGCAACGTTACGAGTACCCGCAGGTTCGCGTCGTCGGACCCGGCGGGCCGTACTTCAAAATGCCCTGGCAACAGGTCCATAAAGTCAGCGTGGCAACGCAAGCCGTTAATCTTTCCTGGGACCCGACCAAGGACCAGTCAACGATCGAAGCGGTCACCAAAGATAACTTGACCACCGGCATCAATGGACAGCTGCGGTATCGGATCAGTGAATCCAATTTGTATCCCTACCTGTTTGGTGTGCAAAGTCCACTGGAACACGTGATGGGGTACTTCATCTCCGTCCTCCGCGAACGGGTTGCGAATTTCGTCGATCCCAAAGGCCAGGGCCTGCTGGGCGACAGCGAGGTGGAACAGAAAATCGAATCCAACGTCGAACTTTCCGAAGGTGTTTCGATTAACGACCTGCGGAAAAATCTGCCGTTGCTGAATCGGTACATGGAAGAACAGTGTCAATCAACTTCCGGCCGCTACGGTATCGAACTGGACGCTGCGTTGATTACCGAAATCGATCCGCCGCCAGAAGTCGATCGCGCGTTGTCGGCGATCAACAGTACTCGCAACCAGGTCGCGGCTGATATCAGTACGGCTCGAGCTGACTCGGAGCAGCAGATCACAATGAGTGCGAGGGCTGTGGAAATTGCTACCAACAACGCTCAAGCTGAAGTCGCACCACTGCGAGAGCTGGCTACGACGTTGACCAAAATCAAACAGGAAGGTGGCTCATCCTGCCTGCAGGCCTACTTGAGAAACCTGAAAATTCCGCTGTACCAGAAAGCCAGTCGCGTGATTCAAACGGTTCCCAATTCGAAAGCGGAGGGCTAAGCCATGGAAGAATTTATCCAATCATTAGTCGAGTCTTCGCCGTGGGCGATTGCCGGATTTGTATTCGGCGGGTTGCTGATTCCCGTTTTCCTCGGAGTCGCCAGAATGTTTGGGCTGTATGCGGTCGTGAAAGAATGCGAATCGCAAGTCTTTACGCTGTTCGGGAAGGTGATCGGAACGATCGACGAACCCGGTTTGCACTTCCCCGTGTCGACCTTTGGTCCTCGGGCGATGTTGATTCCGTTTTTTGGCAAACGATACGACGTCAATACTGCGCTGCGTCAACATTACCTGCGGAACCAGATGGTCAATTCGGAGGAAGGTACACCGATGGGTGTGGGGATCTGGTACGAAATGCGGGTCACCGATCCGGTTTCCTATCTGTTTACCAACGCCAATCCTGAAGGCTCGTTGCAGGCCAACGTAACGAGTTCGACGATCTCGACGCTCAGCAATCTGGAAATGGAGAAGATGCTCGAAGACCGCCACAGCCTCAGTCGAACCGTGCGGGAAACGGTTTCTCCGTTGTCACAAAAGTGGGGCTACAGCCTGGGATCGGTTTACATACGGAAAGTCGCGTTTACCGATCGAGTGATGGTCGAGAACATTACCGAGAAAGTTGTCAAACGGCTGGTCCAGGTGACCAGTGCGATGAAGCAGGACGGTGAAAACCGGGTCGGTTTGATCAAAAGTGAAACGGCATTCAAGGTTTCGCAGAAAATGGCCGAAGCCAGCGCCGCGCGACCTGAGATCGTCGGCAAGGCTTTGAACGAGATCAATAAACAGGACGCGGAGATTCTGGAAACGGTCGTTTCGGTGATGGAGATTGACAAACTGTTGAACTCCCAGGCATCGATCGACCTGTTGCCGGAATCGGCCAACGTGCTGGTGCAACTGGGTAACCAACCACGCCCGGTGGATGTGGTCCGAGCTGAAATCAGTTCCTAAATCGGTCGCACAGCCGGACAACCGCCCTGCGAAAGATAATCGTGGACACCCTCCCGCTCGCGGGAGGGTCGAGCCAAAGCGAGGGGAGGGTTTACCAAACCCCTCTCCGGCCCTGATAGGCCGACTCGGCCGAGGGAGAGTATCTGACTCCAACTCGCCATTTAAAAAAAGTCACCCGCACCGCGTAAGTTCGTGAACGGCGAATATGTCCAGCGGTATTGGCACTAGCCACCGACTTCGGAAACTCACGCGTCATCAGCTATTGTCCGGGGCTAGCCCGGATATTGCATCCGGTGATTCGGGATTTTCTTATTTTGGC
>CAZJEK010000152.1:0-13023 GCA_964545005.1 uncultured Pirellulaceae bacterium | reverse complement strand
CCGGTGGCAACGAAGCTTGCAAACTGGCATTCGATTCGGCTGGCCATCGCCGCAATCGAATTCGGTATTTGCCTGCTTGAGTTACCTTGACATTCCAATATCCGGTCATGTTGTCACCGTCGATGCCTCTGCGAATCGCGGCCTGGTTCCAGGGGGTTGAGGTTTTGGCGATCCAATCATGACAGGTTAACGTTGCTGGGTTGTCCTGGTCGGCGCCCAGGTAAATCGGAATCGGATGTCTGAACGTGGGCACCAACTCTTCCCACCAGGTTTGATACTTGGCGCGCAACTGTCGAACGATAGCCGGGTAGGCAACTGCCACGTCGCGTCGCTGTCCTGGATCAGACGCCATGTCGTAGAGTTCAGCTCCATTGATTAGCCGCCACCGTTTGGTCATGACCGCGCTGTCCTTCCACATGACAGGGTCAGTAACGCGTTGCGAGTCAGTGATCAAAACGCGATTTTCCCAGTCAACGGTGGAATCGGTCTTGCCACTTAATAGACCGGCGAGGCTTTTGCCATCAGGTTTGAGGTCGCGCGGTGGTTTGATCTGGCACAGTTCCATTAGTGTCGGCAAAACGTCGACCGCGTGAGTCAGCACTTCGACGTCCTGTCCACGGTCGAAACCACCCTGTGGCCAGTGAACAAAAAATGGGACTCGGTGACCGCCATCGTAAGGGGACCCTTTCTTGCCCCGCATTTGGGCATTGAAGATCTTTTCACCTCCGGCCGTTCCATTGTCGGTGGTGAAAATGAAGATCGTGTTGTTGGCCAGGTTTTGCTGTGCCAGGAATTTTCGAAGTTCCCCGACGTTCTGATCAATGTTGGCAATCATGCCGAGAAAATGAGCGGTTCTTGTTTCAAAGCCATCCTGATAGGGTTCAGCAAACGCCGGCGGGGCATGGTTGGGCCCATGGGGCGCATTGGTTGAAATGTAGGCGAAGAACGGTTTGCCGGCTGCTGCCTGCTGCTGAATAAACTGCTTGGCATGATCGAAGAAAACATCGGTGCAGTAGCCTTGGACCGGTTTCGGTTGACCGTTGTAGAAATAGGAACCGTCGAAATAGGCGTTGTCCCAGTAATCAGGCGTTTGCCCGACGCCCCCGCCGCCATGGCGCATGACTTCCTGGAACCCCCGATCTTCCGGACGATAGGGGAAGTTATCGCCCAGATGCCATTTGCCAAACATTCCGGTAGCGTAACCAGCGCTGGAGAAAACTTCTCCCAATGTCGGCTCGTCAGCTCTTAGCAGGCTGCGGCCCAGAATCGTATGCCAACAGCCGGTGCGATTGGTCCAATGGCCCGATTGCAACGCAGCTCGGGTCGGTGAGCAGGTCGGAGCGACATGGTAGTCAGTCAGACGAATTGATTTCGCGAATAGATCATCCAGATTGGGAGTCTTCAGCACCGGATTGCCGTGACAGGATAGATCACCATAGCCTTGGTCATCGGTGATCACCAAAACCACATTCGGCGGAGTGGATGGTTGCTGAGCGTGAGCGGCTTCCCCCAGCATGCCGGTTGAGGCAAGAATCAACATGAGCTGTAAAGAGCCCGGTAGGAACAACGAAGTTGGTACCAATCGCAGCATCTTGATTCTCCCGCTGACAACGTTTTGAAGTGCGTTTCATGCTAACGGTTGGATCGCCGCTCTGCCACAGTCGAACTTGCTCCGCGAAAAATGTTGTGGCAACGATCATCGCCTATTCGACCACTGTGCCATCAGCGGAGATCGTGATTTTTGGCAATTCGCCTGCGTAGATGACTCCTTTATTGGGAATCGTATTGAACACGAAAAATTCCTTGTTCGGCTGGCACATCCTGTCCGCAACAATTTGTGGCGTTTCACCTGGTTGACCTTTTAAAGTCGCTCCGGGACGGTTCACCGTTTGTTTTTCGAAAACGGTAAACCCGTCCACTGATATCCGAAAGGTGGACTCCGTGGGAGTGAACGTAACTTCGGCTTCCCCAGCATCTGAGTGATCAACTTTGATGGTTTCCGCTGGCAACGGCTCGACACTCGCCTCAATCAACAACCGCCCGGAATCCTTGCGGCTGAGCAATTTTTGGGAGATTTCGGAGCGCAAATCTCGCTCAAAATTTGGCGGCAAATTGGAGGTTTTCAGCTCCACGGGCGTATGGACGTCCAGTTCCAACCGCTCTCCAGCCGTCAAGGTTCCAACTTTGTCGCCCAGTTCCGGAGTCAATATTCTGGAGATGGACAGGTAGAACGTCTTGTCCTGTTTCTGGACCAGTAGGATCGAGCCATCTTGCGAGATGGCTTCGGTTGATTTTGAAAGCAGCGCCATTCGCTTGCGAATCTTTTCAGTAAGTCTTTGGCCTCCCGGAAGCTGATAATGCAAAGGACTGCTGGCGATTTCCGTCAGGTAGAGATCGCTGCCAATGTCGTACACAAATGGTTCGGGAATTCTGACTCGACCCACGATTTCCACTCGCGCGACGGCGGCCTTGAGTTTCAGGTCATACAAGTGCTCTCCAGCTATCAGGTATCGATTGGTCAGGAACGCCGGGGACCTGGGAACTGACAAGGCAGAAATTTCGGACACCAACTGTTTGGTGACCATATCATGGACCTTGATCTGCCCATCAACGACTCCGGCAACCAACCGCCCGTTAGCGCTAATCGCCGAGTTCAAATCGTATTTGCCAATCGATGAAAAAGGATAACGGATACGTTCCCCGGTTCTCAGGTTGATTGCCTCCAGGTTTCTACTGTCAAACCCGTACCCGCTGCCGCCCGCATAAGGCGGGCCGAGCGCTTTGCTGGGATTCCGTTTAACGGCCTTGTCTTTCTCGACATCAAACACGACGACATCGTATGCCCCGTTAAGTAACAGGAACTCTTCGTTGATATAGTGCCCGCTTTTAACGTACTGGGGGGACAGCCAGCCTTTCTTGTATTTCGTCTCTTCACCATCAATTCCGATTTGCCAAAAACCAATTAGCACTCCAGTATCCGCTACCAAAGTGGCGACAAGCGTCTGGTTATCGGGGGAAATGGCGAGGGGCCGGATTAGCTCAGCGCCTTCGAACGTTTCCATGGAAACGACCGTTTGTTGCTCCAGGTCGAAGATCACGAATTGGCCATGTCGAGCAGCCACGTCGTACAATCCGACCGCGGCCAGTTTGCCATCGGATGAAACGACGGGGGCCGACGACTCAAGTTGTGACGCAGTACTGGTTTCAAACGAAAAGTTGAAGGGGATTTTCAAGTCCGGCAAGTTCGCTGGTTGCCACGGCGGCAGTTCTGGCGAATGAGCATCGTTGCGAATGAAACCGCTGACCGATCGAGCATCAATCGGTCTGGTCCGAAACTTCAAATCCTCTCCCAGCTGGAAGGTTTGAGAAACAGCGGCAGCCGGAAGCAACCATGTGAACGCAAACGCAGCGAGCCAACTGAATTTGAAGGACTTGATCGATGAGTTTAAAATCGCCATGGAAATTCGGGGAAGAGATGTAGCTGAAAAAACAATCGCACTTGATTTTGTGCGAAATCAGTTTCAGTCGCAAATCACTTCACGAAAAAATCTGGCTGGAAGAACGAGCCATTCTCAAATTGAATAATAATGCGGCCGGCTCGGCTACGCCTCGCTGCGACGGGCCAATCGCAAAACACTGAGGAAAAAGCTGGACGCGATGGTCTGGAACCCAATCGCGCACATGGTGACACCGGGGATCACGATTCGCATGGTGTGACCGTAGTCCAGCGGACCAAAGTTGGTCAGTCGCCATTGATTGATTGCGATTCCCAACAGCAGTGCACCGATTCCAAACACTGCGCCGCCGATCACCAGACTGCGTTCGAGCGTAAAAATTCTGGTGAAGCGGCTCAGTTGTTTCTCCGGCGGCATCAATCGCTGCTCGATTGCGAACGTCTTGCTGAAGATCGCGAATTGGACCAGTTGATAGCCCATCAGGATTCCTAACGTACCGAACAGCATCGTGTGTGGACCCAAATGGGCACTGCCGACGCTTGCGCCAGGTAACGCCAATCCATAAGCGACCAAACCAAACAGCAGCAGTAGCAGGCCCGGGACTTGGAACAGAAACTTGGGACTGTACACGAGGAAGAATCTCAGCGTTCGCCAACCGTCGCGAAAGGTACGCAAGTGCGGGGCATGAGCTTTCCGTCCGTCGGGGTGCAGCGTGATTGGAACTTCGGCAATGTCGCTTTCAAACAGGCTGGACTTAATAATCATTTCGGTGGCGAATTCCATTCCGCAACACTGCAAATCCATCTGCTGATAGAAGTCGCGCGAGAAACCACGCATGCCGCAATACACATCGTTGATTGGTGCCTGGAACATGTGCTTGACCATCCAGGAAAACATCGGGTTGCCCCACCAGCGATGAAGAAACGGCATGGCTCCTGGTTTCACGGTACCACCGCCGGCCGGTAATCGGCAGCCCTGAACCAGCTGATGACCAGCCCGCAACTTTTCGACAAACTTGGGGATTTCCAGGAAGTCGTAACTGTCGTCGGCGTCGCCCATGATGACGTATTTGCCTTCGGCTGCAGCGATGCCGCCACGAAGCGCATTGCCGTAGCCTTTTTCTTTCACGTGGACGACGCGGGCGCCGTATTGTTGAGCGATTTCGATGCTGCCATCGGTGCTCCCGTTATCGGCAATGATCACTTCTGCCGCCAAGCCTTCGGCCTGAAAAACCTGGTTGCATTTGTCGATGCAGGTTGCCAGCGTGTCGGCTTCGTTGAGACAGGGCATGACGACCGACAATTCGATTGCTCGTTCATCGGATGCCGATTTAACCAGCTGGTCCAGCCGATCGAGTGATTGTTGGACTGCGTTGGCGGGCGAGCCAGAGGTCGCTGGTCGATGCTGTTCCGCTGCGGGAGGGACGATCGGTGCACCGATCGCGTGACCAGTCGATGGGGAAGGGTACGAAACGTTGTCGGAAGCGGTCATCGGTGGCTCGCGGTCCGCAGATCGAAATGGTTTGAATTTCGATCGGGCAATGAGGGTAATGGAATTCAATCAGAGAAACCTATCCCCCGGTAACAGTCAGTCAAACAACGGCTGGTTGCGATGTGGCGAAAACGCAACATCGAAACGATTCCGTCCTTGTAATCCGAATAACTGTTCGCAATAACATACTTCTGGCTGACCCAACTCCGTCGGCTGGGAATTGCGGTAACCGCTCAATACGAGGAAAACTAATGAGTCGACTGTTCGTGCCTGATCGCCTGTTGTTTGTCGTTGCGGTGTTGTATTTCGTGTTACCGTGTGCCGCGCAGACGGACTTGAACACCAGTGCAATCGATCAAGCCGTGATGGCTGAGATGAAGCGACAGGATCTCGTTGGGGTGGCGATCGGGGTCCTTCGTGGTGGAAAAGTCGTTTACGTGAAGGGCTATGGATTCGCCGATCGAGAAACGCAAACCCCGGTTACTGTGGACACGGTATTCAACTGGGCTTCGAACTCCAAGCCACTGATTGCTGTTCGTGCCTTGCAGTTGATGCAGGCTGGGCAGTTGGATATCGACAAACCAATCAGCGCGTACATTTCAGATTTAGCATCCCAGTTGCGGCCACTGACGACTCGTCAACTGCTGTTTCACGCCAGCGGAATCCCTCATTATCGCAACGGCAAATTGGTGGCATCGGCGTCGTTGCCAGGAGACGTTGCGTTGCAAGTTGACCCACGTGTCGCGGTAAGGCGATTCGAAGAGTCGCCTTTGATTTTTGAACCCGGGGAAAAGTCTGAATATTCGTCACACGCTTACGTATTGCTATCCGCCGTTGTCCAAGCGGCGGGTGGACAACCGTTGCAGGTTCAGTTGGACGAAGGAATTCTTGAGCCGCTGGAAATGGATTCGTTCCAGTTGGACCTGCCGCGACAGGATCAGCCAAACTGGACGTCGGGTTATCGGCGGCGGAGCAATCAAGTCGTCAAGATTAATGATTACGCTCACTTCTGGAAGCACGGAGCGGGCGGGTACAAATCGAATGTTCAGGATTTTGCCAAGTTTGCCAATGCGCTGATGACCAGGCAGTTACTCGATGCTGACACCACCCAAAAAATGTGGACACGGCAAACGTTGAACGACGGAAAACTGGCGACTTATGGATTGGGAGTCGTCGTCGAGGGATCGGGGAAAAGCCTGAAGATTTCTCATAACGGATCACAGGATGAGACTCGGACCCGAATGGTGCTGTATCCCGCGCAAGAGCACGGTGTTGTGGTGATGTGCAACACGAATCACGCTGAAACGGGGCGAATATCCACTGCGATCTACCAAGCGATCAATCGGAAATAGTTGGGCTGCTGCAAGCTGCTGGTTGCGCTGCCGAGAGCTTGCTGTGTCTGGAGGCCTCCGGATTTAGAAGGTGCACTGTCGCAGTTTTTGCTTGGGAATGGAAACCCGACGCGTGAGCGAGGGCTACGCCGACGCGTGTTTTCCCTCGCTTACGCGTCGGGTTTCCAAAAGTGTGCAACTTCCAAGCTTACGCGTCGGGTTTCCGAAAGTGTGCAACTTCCAAGCTTACGCGTCGGGTTGCCAAACAAGTGCAACTTCAGACCTTCGAACTTCCCAACTTCAAAACCTTCGGACTGGCCGCTTTTAGAACGATTACTAAGACTTTCGCTCGCCCCGTTTCTTGTTGTCGGTCGGAGGATTCTTGGCCACAAAACGGTGGTCTTCGACCAACTGCAGCAAATCAAAAGAACTGATGATCCCCACGACTTGCTTGTCATGAGTCACGACGACGTGGTGGATCTTGTGTTTACGCATGATTCGAGCCGCCACTGACACGTCGTTGTACTGCGGGACTTGGTAAACGACGTCGCCGATGATCTTGGAAACCGGTGTCCCGTCGGCGATGTCGCCAAGCAAATCGTTGGACGTAATAATCCCCAGGGGCTCGGAATTGGGACCGACCACGGGCAAACAACTGGACTTGTGCTCGCGGAGGACTTTCTTGACGTGGCCGACGGTCTGGTGGGGAGTCGTCGTCATTACCTCGGCGGTCATCAGATCACTAATTTTTACATTCATGGTGGATTCCGAACAATGGTATTGGAAGCCGCTTACCGGCCTCGTTTAGGCACATGTTGTGCTACTGGGTGTGGGATAGAGCGAAAGTAACGCATGAGACTTCCATCTTACTTGTTAGTCGTCAGGCCGCTACCGCACTGTTCCAGATTAGCCTGATCCGAGCAGCCTGAATAGCTTTCCAACGAAAGTCCCAGGCGCCGTTGGGGCCTTGTTGTTTGTTGGTACAGCTTGTTATTAAATCAATCCGAGCGGCATTACGGCGACGGTGACAATACCAGATAGATAATCAACGGTGTCAAAATCAGGCTGGCTATCGTCGTGACAACCGTTACTTGAACGGCGATCTTCGGGTGGCCACCGAAGTGTTTTGCGATCACGATTGGAAAGACAGCTGCCGGCATCGCCGATTCGATTAACAGCACCAGTCGCAACAGAGAATCGGTTGGCAACAGGTAAGCGACGGACAACAGGATCATCGGCATCACCGTGAATCTTACCAGCAGACAGCCGAACACGACGGACCAATTGGTCTGCCATTTTTCCGTAATCAGCACGCCTGCCAGTGCTGCGCCGACCAACAGCAAGCTGATGGGAATGGCGCAATTTCCCATTTGAGCGATCGCACCGTTGATGGGAGTCGGGATATAGTTGAACGTTCCCGTCGAGTTGAGTATCAAACCAGCTACGATCGCGATGGTCGGGCCGTTAAGCAGTCGTCGGGCCATTCCGGCGGTTGATCCGCTGACGATCACAATTCCAACTGTCCACATCGCCAGTTCCAGACCCAGGTTGTGAACGAACAGGATTCCCAGCGCACTATCGGATTGAGCCGAAAACAGACCCTCGATCAGGGCAATGGGGATGAAGCCATAATTTTGGATGGCTGCTGACAAACAAAACGTGTTCCGCGTTTTGCCTGGTTCAAGTCGCAACGCAATGCCGATCAAATACGCGACAAGCAGGCCAGTGAGCGTCAAACCGAATCCGGCCGTCAATGCTGACGCCACGTTGGCGGGGTTTTTCAAGGCAACATTGCCTGGGATTTTCGCGAGAATAAAGCAGGGATAGAGCAAGTTGACGACCACTCGCATCAACGTCTTCTCGGCATCCTCTTTGACAACGTTCAAACATCGGAGCGCGCTGCCGACGAGAATCATCAGGAATACAGGTAGCGAAGCATTGAAGATATCTTGAAACGTCATGTTGAATTGACAAAGTTATTCGGTTGCGGGAGCCCAGCATGGCTGGCTCCCTGCCGGCAAGGTAAATGCGGGTTTGGACCGATCTGAAAGCCGACGCGAGGGTTGTTGAAAATGCTGCACAGATTGGTGCAACCAATCGGAGCTGATATCGTTGGCTTGGCTATTGGAGAACAAGTCTGCTTGGACCACAAACCGCGATTGGCCGTTTTGTTGATTTTTGCCTCCGGCCGCACTGAATCAAATGTTGTCTGGATGGAAACCCGCGCGTGAGTTTAGAAGTTGCACTATCGCAGTTTTTGCTTGGCAATGGAAATCCGACGCGTGAGCGAGGGCTACGCCGACGCGTGTTTTCCCTCGCTTACGCGTCGGGTTTCCATAAGTGTGCAACTTCTAAGCGCGTGAGCGAGGGCTCCTGAGGTGCCGCCCGAAGGGTGGTTTCCCCTCACTTGCGTTTCGGATTTCCATTAAATCAACAGTCCCGTGAGCGAGGGCTTTGACGTCGCATGTTTTTTCCTTACTGAGGCGTCGGGTTTCGAAAAGAACGCAGCCTCTAAACTCACTTCGCGGGTTCCCGTTTGAAATTGCTTCGCTGGAATCCACGTTATTGACCGGCATAACGGTCGCTCGATAAACTGTTGGCTTGATTGAAGCGGCGGCAAACTCAAAATCGGAACGATTTCAGGGCCGCTTTGGAAGGACTGACAACTCTCTATTTGACCGGAACCCGGATGTCTAGCTCTACGGAAACGAATGCTGTCAGCGAAACAGCATTGCTGGCGATTAATACGATTCGAACATTGTCCATGGACGCGGTTCAGGCCGCCAATAGTGGTCACCCTGGAACTCCGATGGCATTGGCTCCGGTTGCCTACTCACTGTTTGCCAAACAGATGTGCTTTGATCCCAAGCATCCCAACTGGATGGCACGGGATCGTTTCGTCTTGTCCTGCGGGCACGCGTCGATGCTGTTGTACTCGATGTTGCATTTGTCGGAGTTTGCCAAAACGGACGATCACGGGCAACCAACCGACCACTTGGCCGTGACGTTGGAAGATATCAGGAACTTCCGTCAATTGCATTCGCCGACCGCTGGTCACCCGGAGTATGGATATGCCGCCGGGATTGAAACCACGACTGGTCCGCTGGGACAGGGGCTGGGTAATAGTGTCGGGATGGCGATCGCCAGTAAATGGTTGGCCGCGAATTACAACCAACCCGGCTATGATCTGTTCGGGTTCGATGTGTACACGATCTGCAGTGACGGCGACATCATGGAAGGCGTCGGTTGTGAGGCGGCTTCGCTGGCGGGGCACCTGCAACTGTCCAATTTGTGCTGGTTGTATGACGACAATCGCATCACGATCGAAGGCCGGACCGACTTGGCGTTTAGCGAAGACGTCCCAGGACGATTCGAGGGCCTGGGTTGGCAGGTCGTCACCGTCAATGATGCCAATGACCTGAGCGCGATGGACGCGGCCTTCGAACGGTTCCGGCAGTGCGACGACAAACCTACTTTGATCATCGTCAAAAGCATCATCGGATACGGGGCCCCCAACAAGCAGGACACTTCTGGAGCGCACGGTTCTCCGCTGGGCGAAGACGAGATCGCGGCAGCCAAACAAAATTATGGATGGGAATACGACAAGTTCGTGGTGCCCGACGAAGTCAAGCAGCATTTCCAGGAGAAAGTCGTCAAGCGCGGCGCTGGTTATTTCGCTGATTGGCGTCAGCAATATGAACAGTATCAACAAGAGTTCCCCGAGCAGGCAGCGGAACTGGATCGAATGATGTCCGGTCAACTTCCCGATGGTTGGGAGGATTCATTGCCGACTTTCGATGCGGATGAAAAAGGCATGGCCTCTCGAGTTTCTTCCGGAAAAGTGCTCAACGCCGTCGCCGCTGCGATCCCCAATTTGATCGGCGGGTCGGCTGACTTGGCCGGTTCCAACAAGTCTGAATTGACAGACGAATCGGCTGGCCATTTCAGCGGTAACGACTATTCCGGGCGAAACTTCCATTTTGGAATTCGCGAACATGCAATGGCCGCGATCGGCAACGGGATGTCATTAAGTGGAATTCGTCCTTACGTAGCAACCTTCTTTGTGTTCACCGACTACTTGCGACCGTCACTGCGATTGAGCAGCATTATGCATCAACCGGTGTTGTACATTATGACTCATGATTCGATCGGGTTAGGCGAAGATGGTCCGACTCACCAGCCGGTCGAACATTTGGCTGCCTGCCGCGCGATACCCGGCGTATTGGTGATGCGGCCAGGAGACGCGAATGAAGTCTCGCAATGTTACGCGGCCGCCCTTGCTGAGACGAAGCGACCAAGTGTACTAGTGTTGTCACGGCAAGATTTGCCAACGCTTGACCGAACCAGGTATCTGGGGGCCGAAGGAGCTCGGCAAGGTGGCTATGTTGTTTCCGATTGCGAAGGAGCCCCGGAAGCCATTCTGATCGGAACCGGTAGCGAGGTTCAGATTTGCCTGGACGCAGCCGAGAAGTTGAATGCCGCGGGTACCAACACGCGAGTCGTCAGCATGCCCTGTTGGAAATTGTTTGACGAACAATCGGATGACTACCGCGAATCGGTGTTGCCCGCCGATGTCAGGAAACGCGTCGCTGTGGAAGCTGGAATCAAAATGGGGTGGGAGAAATACATCGGCTGCGATGGCGGATTCGTAGGCATGGACAGTTTCGGAGCCTCCGCGCCGGCAGAAGAGTTGTATGAGTATTTTGGGATCACCCCGGATGCCGTCGTTGAAAAAGTCAATTCGCTGAAGTGATGGATTGACGTTCCAATTGTTGGAAGCATCTTGATCGACCGGGAATCGCGACTTTCCAAAATTCGAAGTCGGATTGATCGCGAATTGTCAGCTTCGAGCAATTAAATTGGTAAAAGCAATACCCCTCGCTATCGCGTTTTGAAGTTGCGGTTTTTTGGAAACCCGACGCGTAAGCGAGGAAAATCACGCATCGGTGTAGCCCCTCGCTCACGCGTCGGGTTTCCATTTCCATGCGAAAACCGCATTAGTGCAACTCCTAAATTTACGCGTCGGGTTTCAAGACCTTTCAATCCACGATGGTGGTTTACTGTCCCTTTAAGTAACTAGCCGATGATGAGCAGCGATTCTGTGAACGAGTTGACCCGTCAGGTAAAACAACTGGCGCCGTGGCATCATGATATTGAATTGACCGACGAATTCAGCACGGGGCGCGTGTTTTCCCAAACCGGGACGTTAACCCAAGCCGAAAATGATGGCGTGAGTCTGATCTCGCCTCGAAAACGGTTTTTTCGGCGAATGAAGCAGCTGTTTCCTGATGGACTTGGCGGCAAACATTTTCTGGATTGTGCCTGCAACGCCGGCGCGTACTGTTTTTGGGCGCGGGAATTGGATGCTACCCGGATCGTTGGTTTTGATGTACGAGAGCATTGGATCAACCAGGCTGAGTTTGTACGTCAGCATCGCACGTTTGCTCCGGTGGATCGCATCGAGTTTCATGTCCAGGATTTGTACGATGTTCCGAAACTGGAGCTGGATTCATTCGATTTGACTTACTTCAGCGGGATCTTTTATCACTTGCCCGATCCGATCACCGGATTGAAGATTGCTGCGGATTTGACGCGCGAGATTTTGATCCTCAATACCTCCATGTTGCTCGATCCAAACAACCCGCGGGGCCTGACGATGGCGCGGGAAAGTCGAACACTGGTGATGTCGGGTGTTCACGAGCTTGCCTGGTTCCCCAATGGTCCGGAAACGCTGCGTGATATTTTGCTGTGGCTGGGATTCAAGGAACAGAAAATCTCGATGTTCAATGACAAACGAGATCCACCCAGAAGTCGCATCGAAATTATTGCCGCTCGGGAGCCCGGACGACTGGAGCAGTTCGATGGTGAGCGTCTGGTTTAGTATTAGATGAAATTGCCGTTGGCGACGTTATTGAGCAGGTTGACGTATTGCGAGACAGCGAAGATCGCGATGAACGCGACGATGGCAGCGACGAACAGCATCATCAATACGAATCCGATTTTGCTGATCGCTTGTAAGTTGAGTTCTGCGCGCTCTTGCAATTCGTGGGAAGCTCGATCCATCGTTTCAGCCAGTTCACCGGCAGTTTCACCGTTATCGACGTAAATCAGAAAGTCATCCGGAAAACACTCAGTTTCCGCCAGCGAAGGATAAAACGCATTGCCGGCGCGGAGGGAATCGACAATTTCCGGTTCCAATTGCTTGTAGTAATAGTTTTCGGTTGACCGCAGCGCGAGTTTGGCAATTTCAATCGCGTCCATCCCGGCGTTCTCGGCAATTGACATGGTCCAGGCAAATCGGGACAAGGCCAGCGCCTGCAGCGTGCCACCAATCAAGGGAATCTTCAAGGCAATCTTCATGGGCAGGTTGCCGAACCAGCCGCGAACGGTTCCGAAAGTCAGTGTTGTCAAACCGCCCAGGACGATCGCGACCAGCACAAAATAGGCAATGATGTTGCCGGCGGTGCTCCCCATCCAGAACCAGTCGATCTTCTCCATTTGGAGACTGTCCAAGATGTAATCGCACAGGAAAATCAGTCCGCCGACGATCAAGATCGCAAACGCCAATTCGAAAGCTGGCCAGGCGATGGCGGTTAAAAAATTGTTGCGGAAGGTGACAAGGTTCTTGTAGTGGTTTACCAGCCGAGCGAATGATTCTTCAAGCCGGCCACCTATCTCTCCAGCTATGACCACCGAGACGGCCAGAACGTGGACATAGCCAACAGTTGCGGCAATGGCAACGCCCA
>CAZJEK010000151.1:5647-13032 GCA_964545005.1 uncultured Pirellulaceae bacterium | reverse complement strand
TCAATCGTGGCGGTGCTGCCGTCGGGGATGGTGACCTGAGCGGTTGTGCCGTCGGGCTTCTTGACCGTGATCGTAATCCCCAACCACAACCCAAACGCGAACCCGGCCAAGCCCAGTGCTACCGCCCACCACCAACTTCGCCCGCCACCAGCGACCGCTGGCTCCGGCTTCGGTTTGACTGCTGCTTGCGCGGCAGCCGCATAGCCGACCGGCGAAACTTCTGTTGCCAACGCCCGTGAAACCAACCCCTGCAAATCCGCATCGCCACCATACTCGACCAACCGTTGACTTACTTCTGCCACCGAGGAAGGCCGATCGGCTGATTTCTTGGCCAACATGTCCTGCAACAAATCGACCAGCGGCCCCGGCACATCGCGGCGATGCTCGGTGATCGCCACCGGTACCTCCGAAACATGCGCGTTCAGTTTCGCAAACACGGTCTCGTGTCCGGCAAACGGAGCTTGCCCGGCCAGCAATTTGAACAACGTGCAACCCAGACTGTAAACGTCGCTGCGAGCATCGGGCTCGGAACGACCATCGACCAATTCGGGAGCAACGTAATCCGCCGTCCCCAACGCTTGCCCCGTCGCGGTTAACTCGACGTTCAACGATTCAGAAGATCGAGCCAAACCGAGGTCTAACAACTTCACTTGCCCCTCGGCATCGATCATCACGTTCGACGGCTTGATGTCGCGATGGATCAAACCCAACTCATGGCAATGGGTCAGCCCCTGACAAATCGCTGCAACCGTCGCTGCCGCATCGGGCACCGAGAACGGCCCCAATCGCGCCAAGATTTCGCTCAGGTTCAACCCATCAATCAGCTCGGTCACCAGCACCGCCACGCCGTCGATTTCCCGCGCGTCGAATGCGGTCACGATGTTGGGATGGTTCAACCGCCCCAGGTTACGTGTCTCTGCATGGAACCGCCGACGACTGGTTTCATCCCAACGACGATGATCGGCAACCAGTTTGATCGCAACCGGTTTGTCCAACTTGACGTGCCGTCCCAGGTAAACGTGTCCCATCCCACCATTGCCCAACGGCCGGATTAGTTCGTAATCGCCGAACTGCCGCCGCATGTCGGCGGCTTGATGATCGACAGACGTCAATGCCGCCAGCGCCCGAGTCACCGCCAGGCGGCACCCCTGTTCTTCCTCGAACGCAGACCCTTCGGCTTGGTCCCGCAGCGTGCTGATCAGGCTGTCTTCGCCGGGATCGATCTGCTGAATCTCGCTCAAGCAGGATTCGCAATGATGCAGGTGGCCGAACAGCTCATCACTGCGACTTTCGGTTAACGTCCCCAAAGTGAGGGCAGATAGTTCTTCACGAGTCGGACAAGTGGCGATCATGGGTAAACCTGTTTGTTTGAGTAGTTTTTTGCCGTTTACAGGTAGAACGCAGGCGTCTGACACCCCGGGGATATTTTTTTTGAGGAATATTCGATTTCGTCGGGAGGTAGCTTGGGCCATTGGCCCGAGTCCGCAACGATTTCCCAAGCTTCCAACATTCCGCTGCGATCACGGCCGAATCGGCCATGCTACGTTCGCGAAGCAGAAAGCGGCAATCACCACTCACTCCGGCAATTCCTCCAACCGTTTACGAATCCGCCGCAGGATGCGTGACTTGGCTTGGTAAACGCTGGCCACCGACATCTCCAATCGCGCCGCCACATCACCAGCGGCATCACCCAACACGGTCGTCGCCCAGAATGCCTCCCATGTCGGCGGGTCGCACTCTGCACGCACCAACTGCAATACTTGATGCGGCACGCGTTGATCCAGATCAGCCACTGTGATGGTCTGATCCAACTTGTCGGCCAAGTCCGGTTGCTGGACATCGTTCAACTGTTGTAGGGCACCCGTTCCGCCACGACCCACTGGATGCCGATCCCGACGGCGAAACGAATCGCGAATCCGGTTGCGGGCAATCGTTGCCAACCAGGATCGAAAACTGCCCTGCTCTTTCTGTCGCTGAAATCCGGACACATGATTGGCCACGGAAATAAATACATCCTGCACCACATCGGCGGCATCGGCTTGTTGGACTCCCGATTGCCGAGCCCACCGATAAACGATTGGGCTGAAGACTTCGACCAGTCGCGCCCACGACTCCGGCTGCATCTGCCGCACACCTTCCAGCAAACCGCTGGAAACCGACGGCAAGCTACTGGCTGGATTATCGGGAGTCTCGTTCATCAACAGTTATCTCAATCGTGGGCTCTGGGCGTTAACGATTCGGTTTCAATTTTTCGGTCGATTTTCAATCAACGACACGATCCGATTGACCGATCGCTGCAACGATACGGCGGCCATTTGAAAATTAGTATGCGACGAGATCTCAGGCTGGATTTCCTGAAACAGTTCATTGGCTTCTTTCAAACGACGCAGTTTCTTTTTCGCCATTTTCAGATACCGCGGGTGATCGCCATCTTTCAGCGGACCGCCGAGAGCCAACATGTAATCGTACAATTGCCGATGCACTTCGCGAAGTTCATCGTCTTCTTCGGCTTCCTCGCAATGCTTGAGAAATGTCCGGACCATCCACACATGGCTCAATTCGGCATCCAATTCAGCGACCAGTTCCGAATCCGTTGAGATCATATTACTCATCAACCTGCTCACTTTCAGATTCCAATTCAGCTGATTCAAATGCGACGGGCACATTCAGAGGCGTTGCCGCCAGCACCAGGCCTGCGCCGGCAGTCAGGATTGCCAGGGCTACCAATCCAGGAATGCTTGGCAACTGGTGATACGCCAAACCCCTGGACCCCAGCGTGACCAATGGCAACAGCAAAGCCAAGGAAATCCAGGGATTGCCAGCGCCCGCTGACTTTAATGAACCGCCTAACAACACCAGCCCGACCGCGCCCAGTCCGCCGGCCACAACTGCAGCAGCCAACCCAACGAACGACCATCGACCAGGATCCGGCACCAGGCCCGTCAGCTGAACCGCGGCTGGAACCAAACCGGCGATGACCAATAACGCAGTTCCGCCAAACACGACCACTCGCATCCAGCTGCCTTGCGAAGAAAACTGAGCCCTCCGCAACAATGGCAAACTGGCTCCCAAACCAAGCGCTGAACACAAACCCAGCACAATCGAAACGAGCACAGCGACCGCTCGATCAGCTAACGTCTGTTCAGTCGGTTCGTCACCCGGTGCAGCGGCTTCATCGATTGGCTGTTCGACCTGTTCACCGTCTGGGTCGTCCAAATTCCCTACGTTTTCGGGTCGCAAGGCGGCGATCGGGGGCTGGTTTGCTCCCGGTCGAGGATTGGGTGCCAAAGGGTTGCCGACGGCGGGATCATCGCGGCGATCGGGACCACCGCCATCTTTGTCGACCATCGCTTCGGCGACTGCCGGCTGAAAGATAGGCTGCCCAGGCACTTGCCGATCCGGCAACCTGGGCAGCGGCTGTTCGTCTGGACCCGGAGGTTGACCGGCGGGGCGCGGCGGACCCGGCGGTGGTTGGTCAACAGGCGGCTCTTGGCCACCGGTTGGTTTTCGATCGGCGTCGGGTGGAGGATTTCCGCCGGGCTCCTGGTGGTTGCCCGCCTGAAATTTCTGGGCCTTGGCCGGAGCCTGGTTTGCGGCTGGCTTTCGGATTTCAGGTTCGGGATCCGCCGCCACCCGTTGCTCAACGGATTGGCGCTGAGCGACTTGTTTGGGGACGGCTTGTTGGGGCGGTTCTTGAACTGGTTCTGGATCGGGTTGCTTCGGCACCTCACCCTTGCCGGGTTCCTGCTGCTGCGGCGGCTGCTCTTCTGGATCCTGAAACCATTCGGCGGGATTCATTCCGAAGGCCAAAAGAGCGTAGTCCTTCGCAACGCGAAAGTTGTGTAGCATGGCCGATCCATCCGCCTCTCCGCGAAAGTTATGCAGCATGGCCGATCCGGCCGTGATTGCGATGGAATTCCCGAAGCCAGGTGACAACCTTGCGGACACGGGCCAATGGCCCAAGCTACTTCTCCCGATCGTGTCCAGCGGTTTTGGCGCTAGCCACCGACTCTTCAAAGTTTGCCCTAAAACTAGCTTTCGTCCGGGGCTAGCGCCCATATCGGCTGGACAAAACGGGTTTGCATTTACTCGTTGACCCACCGCGTCACCAACCGCGTGATTCCGGGAAACGTCAGCTTCGACCGCTGCGAAACTCTCGAACCCGATGATTCCGGCACAACCGATCGCAACCAGGATCGCGCCGAACACAAATAGCATCCCATGCCGAGGCGCAGCCAACGTCAAGGACAGTAGTCTCGCAACCACCGCCATCACCACCAACCCGCCGCCGCAGGCAACCGGAAATGCGACACCGAATCCGGCTCCCAGCCGTGATCCAAGCATCAGAAAAACTACCCCCAATCCACCGGCCAGCCCCGCCAACAACGCCCAATTGAAACTGCTCAAACTCCAGCGCCCAATTTCACCCAGCGTGCGAATGACAATCAACGACAACACGATCGCCGCCAGCGAAAACGCGACGCCAGCAGTAATCAATGACCGCCAAAAAGCGGGCTGTTCCCAACCGGCGCCCAGCGAAGCCTGACTTTGCATAAGCAATACAAACGTCAGCGAAAGGCAAATCGCTGCCCCAACCGCCAAACTCCATCCGGTAACTCGGTTCATCTAGTTCGCTTTCCGGTTCAAGTTCCCCGCCGATTGCCATACCACTGAATATGCATCCGACGGCAAAGGCGATATCCACGCTGGTCACAAATCGGACGCAGCCATTGCTCGCGCTGCTCCAGTTCAAGCTGATCAATTCCCTGCGGCATTAATAATACGCGTTCCACATCCACATCGTCCAACTCGGACAGGTAAGCGTCGATTTGGTCGACGTCGGCTGGCCGATCAACCACAAACTTCAACTGATACTCGTAACGCTGAATCAGCTGCTGCACAACAGCCGGCCGATGCCGCGTCTGGCGGTGACGGTCCCGCCAACGCCCACCGCGCTGGCGACTGGGATCCGAATTAGCCAACTTGGGGCTGACGGATATCAGGTCACAAACCACCTCGCGATCAATTGTTCCCGCTGTCTCAATGGTGATATGAAACCCGCCGCGGTGCAACCTTTGAGTCAATTCCACGATTTCGCGCGGCAACATCGGTTCGCCACCGGTGATCACGACATGCCTCGCCTGATCGCAACATTCAGAAACCTGCTGAACGACTTTATCCAGTGAAACCTGCTGGCCTGCAGGCTCCCAGGACGCAAACGGCGTATCGCAGAACCAGCACCGCAAATTGCAGCCGCTGGTGCGGAGAAACACACTGGGGGTTCCAACCAGCAGCCCTTCGCCCTGATTGGAAACATATATCTCAGAAATCAGCATCACCGCTGGTCGCAGAAACTGGATCGATTATCTTGAAGCCAAACGAATGGAACCGCCCACAAGCACGAGAAATTTTAACGATGGCAAGCGAATTTCGCGACCTGATGGAAACCTTTGACAATCCCTGTCCAGAACGTGACTACGTGAACGAAATCACGTGTCCTGAATTTACTTCCGTCTGCCCCAAAACCGGACAACCTGATTTCGGAACACTGATTTTTTCTTACGTGGCGGACAAAA
This sequence comes from uncultured Pirellulaceae bacterium, assembly GCA_964545005.1. Classification (GTDB taxonomy): domain Bacteria; phylum Planctomycetota; class Planctomycetia; order Pirellulales; family Pirellulaceae; genus Mariniblastus. Next base: position 7,456 of record CAZJEK010000151.1, on the reverse strand, counting down.
AGTGTGTCGAACTGAAAAGCCTGAAACTGTACCTGCAGGAATTTCGCAACGAAGGCATCTTTTACGAACAAGTGACCAACCGAATCCTGGACGACTTTGTCGCCATGGTTGAACCACGCCGCGCAACATTGACCGCCAAGTTTACCCCTCGCGGTGGCATCTCATCTGTGATCACCATCAGCTATCCGGAATAGTCATGTCTGAAAACCCTTCTATCTTGTTGTCCGGATTCGCTGACGAAGCGGCCAATGACAAAGCGATTGACCAGCAATTCTCAGCCTTCGCGGCGCTGGGAATGCGATATTTTTCGATCCGGTTCATCGATGTTGGCAACGGCGTCAAAAACGTCATGCAGCTGGAACCGGCCGAACTGGAAATCGTTCAGCAAAAAATGTCCGATTACGGGCTAAGCGTTTCGTCGCTGGGATCGCCGATCGGCAAGGTCAAGCTTCAGGATGTCGATGACGGCACCAGCACGCCTTACCGCCCCTTCGATCAGTACCTGGCCGAAGACGTGCCGCGGGCCTGCGAATTGACTAATACCCTGGGCGCGAAATTAATCCGCGGGTTTTCGTTTTATCATCCACGCGGCAGCAATCTGGAAGATCACTTTGCCCAAGCCGTTGATCAAGTCGGACAAATCGTCGATGTTTGCGATCAACACGGTTTGACCTATGGCCTGGAAGTCGAAGCGAACCTGATCGGCCAAACCGGAAAACTGTTGGCTCGCATGCACCAGGAGATTAATCGAGACGCGATGCTGTTGATCTTCGACGGCGGCAACCTGGTGACGATGGGGCTGACCGCCGACGAGGTGTTTGACGAATACGTCGCCATGAAACCCGGGCTCGGTTGGCTGCACATCAAGGATTTTGCCAATCCAGATTCCGGCAATCGAGTCGATCATGTCGACGAAGAAGCACTCAAGCATTTTGTTCCCGCCGATATTGGCGACTCAGGGCACTTGAAAATCATGCAGGACTTGCGCGAGTTTCTACCGGAACTGCAGCAACGCATGTCGGCGCGAGGCGTGCCCGGCGTGTTCCTCGATCTCGAACCCCACGTCAAAGGTGGCGGCCAATTCGGCGGCTTCAGCGGACCGGACGGGTTCGGCGTCGCCTTACGAGGCCTGTGCCATGTTCTGGACCAGGCCCAGATCGATTATCAATTGCGCGAGTTTGACGACATCCGGCAAGACCGCGGGTTTTAGGGGCAATCGCCTTGAGGCTGCGAGAAAGTAGCATGGCCGATGCGGCCGTGATCGCGATGGTTACTTAAACGGAAGTGAAACCTTCCGGTCTCGGGCCAATGGCCCAAGCTACTTTCGGCCTACCGCCATCGCGGCCCGTGAAATACAAGCCCGACGCGCCAGCGAGTGGACTCTCCATCCGCAAGCGACGAGGACCAATGGCTGGCCCCGGAAAGATTCACCCCTGCTGGGAAAACCGATGCGTAAGCGCGGGAAAAACACGCGTCGTTGTAGCCCTCGCTCACGCGTCGGGTTTCGATTTTCAACTTACAAAAACAAAAAACCGGATCGCCAAGCTCACGCTCGACGACCCGGTTTCGTTGTCACGGCCATTCAATCACCGCAGTGATTGATCAGCTCAACTAATCCCAATCCAGCTTACCACCGGTTTGGTATTCGGTTACTCGTGTCTCAAAGAAGTTTTTCTCTTTGGACAAGTCCATCGTTTCGCTCATCCAAGGGAACGGATTGGGGCTGCCGTATTGAGCCGGCAGGCCGATCCGCTCCAGACGACGGTCAGCAATGTACTGAACGTAGTCACGGAACAGCTCTGAATTCAA
>CAZJEK010000151.1:0-5637 GCA_964545005.1 uncultured Pirellulaceae bacterium | reverse complement strand
TTTTCAGATTTGATTCCGTTGATCAGGTCGATGCCGAAGTTCAAGTGAATCGACTCATCTCGCAGGATGTACTGGAACTGTTCTCCGATACCTTTCATCAGGTTACGACGGTGGAAGGACAGGATCATCACGAACCCGGTATAGAAGAAGATGCCTTCCATGATCAGGTAGAACCCGATCAGGTTTTTCAGCAACGCCTGCATCCCTTCAAACGTGTCGGTGGTGAAATCGGGATCCAGAATCTCCCGGGTCAGTTCCATTTCGAATGCATCCTTGCGCGCAATCGAAGGAACCTCATTATACATGTTGAAGACTTCGCTCTCGTCCAACCCCAGGCTCTCGACAATGTACAAGAACGTGTGGGTGTGAACAGCTTCTTCAAACGCTTGTCGCAACAGGTACTGTCGGCATTCCGCGTTGGTGATGTGCCGGAAGATCGCCAGCACGAGGTTATTTCCGACCAGACTTTCGGCGGTGGAAAAGAAACCCAGGTTCCGCATGATCACCCGCCGCTCGTCGTCGGTCAGCTGATTGGAGCGCCAGGTTTCGATGTCCTTGTTCATTGGGACTTCGGTCGGCATCCAGTGGTTGGCACACCCGTTGATGTAGTGTTCCCAAGCCCACTTGTACTTCAACGGCATCAACTGGTTGACGTCAACTTTGTGGCAGTTGACCAGCCGTTTTTCGCTGGCGTTGAAGCGTTGATCGACTCCGCGAACTTCCGTGATATCCGTCGCCATGACTCGTTCTCCTTGAGAGATGAAGTTTTAAATTTGGGGGGAGAGTTTATGCCGGTGCAGCCAAAGCCGAACACCGGAACGTGGGGCGGCTGGACAAGGTCACCAGCCGCCCCGGTTCGACTACAGCCAGCAATTACTGGCAAGCTTCACAATCTGGATCATCAATACTGCAAGCCTGCACTTCGGGCTGCCGCGTGATGTCCGCCGAAGAACTCGCGTTCTTCATCCAGCGCGGTTGAATACCATACTTGTTGATATCCACCGTCGATTTTTCAACCTGGGTCGCGCCCAGAGATCGCAGGTAGTAAGTGGTTTTGAGTCCGGTTTGCCAAGCGTACCGATACATCTCGTCCAACTTGCGACCGCTGGGTTGCCCCAGGTACAGGTTCAACGACTGCCCCATGTCGATCCACTTCTGGCGACGGCTGGCACAGCGAATGATCCATTTCGGGTCAATTTCAAATGCCGTTGCATACCGACCTTTGATGTCCTCGGGAAGATCGTCGATCTCACCCAACGTGCCATCGTAGTACTTGATTTTCTCAAGCATTTCGTCGTCCCACAGTCCTCGCTCTTTCAACTCATTGACCAGACGAACATTGACTTGGACGAATTCGCCGGACAAGTTGCTTTTGACAAACAACTGCTTGTAAGTGGGTTCGATCGACTGGGTCACGCCGATGATCGTGGAGATCGTCGCTGTAGGAGCGATCGCCATCACGTTGCTGTTACGCATTCCGTGCTGGGCAATCTGCTGCCGGACAGAATCCCAATCCATTGTGGAACTGGAATCCATTTCGACTGGCACACCCCGCTCCTGTTCGAGCAGCTTGACCGTATCGATGGGCAACAGTCCGCGATCCCACTTGGAACCTTCGTAGGAATCGTAGGTGCCTCGTTCGGCCGCCAGTTGGCTGGACGCGCGAATCGCAAAGTAAGAAATCGCTTCCATGCTGCGATCAGCAAACTCAACCGCTTCTTCGCTGGCATAGCTATGACCGCACGCCGACAACGCGTCCTGGAAGCCCATCAATCCCAAACCGACCGGCCGGTGGCGCGAATTGGCGTTCTTGGCTTCCTCGGTGGGATAGAAATTGATATCGATCACGTTGTCCAGCATGCGGACGGCCGTGGTGATCGTTTCTTCCAGCTTCTCCAGATCCAGCTGTCCATCGGTAATGTGGTTCAACAGGTTCACTGAACCCAAATTGCAAACCGCGATTTCGTCCGATGATGTGTTCAACAGGATTTCGGTGCACAGATTGCTGCTGTGAACAACGCCGGCGTGATCCTGTGGGGAACGAATGTTGGACGGATCCTTGAAAGTAATCCAGGGATGTCCGGTTTCGAACACACGCGTCAGCATCTTCCGCCACAGGTCGACGGCCGGAATTTTGCGAGACAACTTCAGCTTGCCTTCGGCGGCTTGCTGTTCGTAGTACTCGTACCGTTCTTCGAACGCTTTGCCGTACAGATCGTGCAGATCAGGAACTTCATCAGGACTGAACAACGTCCATTCGGCTTCATCCATCACCCGTTTCATGAACAGGTCAGGAATCCAGTTGGCGGTGTGCATGTCGTGCGTACGTCGACGATCATCGCCGGTGTTCTTGCGGAGATCGAGGAACTCTTCGATATCCAGGTGCCACGATTCCAGGTAAGAACAAACGGCGCCTTTGCGTTTACCGCCCTGGTTGACTGCGACCGCTGTGTCGCTGACGACTTTCAGGAACGGGATCACACCCTGGCTTTGACCGTTGGTGCCTTTGATGTGAGAGTTCGTTGCCCGGATGTTGGTCCAGTCGTTGCCCAGACCACCAGCCCACTTGGAAAGCTTCGCGTTATCGGCGATGGCTTTGAAAATACTGTCCAGGTCATCGGAGACAGTGCTCAGGTAGCAGGAGCTCAACTGCGGGTGCAGCGTCCCCGCATTGAACAGCGTTGGCGTGGCCGACGTAAATCGGAAGGTTGAGAGGATGTTATAGAACTCGATCGCGCGATCGGTTCTGTTTTCTTCCTCGATCGCCAACCCCATGGCCACTCGCATCCAGAAGTACTGCGGGGCTTCGAATCGTCGGCCATCAATGTGCAACAGGTAGCGATCATAGATCGTTTGCAGGCCGAGGTACGGGAACAGGTCATCACGATCGGCTACGATTGAAGTTGCCAATCGATCCAAATCGAACTCACCCAGTTCCGGGGCAATCCGTCCGGCTTCAATTCCGGTAGCAATGAAGTTGTGGAACTGTTGCTGGTACAGATCCGCGACATCTTGCGGCGTGCTGGCCGAACGGCCCAGCGATTCGCGGTAGATGATGTTCAACACCAATCGGCCGGCCACCGTGTCGTAGTCAGGATCGTTTTCGATTCGAGCCCGCGCGGCCAGGACCATGGAACGACCGATTTCCTTGGGTGTGATGCCGTTGAAGAATTGTTTTTCAACTTCTTCGAACAGGATCTCCGGGCTGCAGGTCTGATCCAATCCATCGCAGGCATCGGTGATCTGTTGACGGAGTCGAGGGAAGTCCAGGTTTTCCAGCTGCCCATCCCGCTTGACCATAAATGACGGAAATGGCTCGTCGCTGTCCATCCGCTCTTCGGCACGCAGGTTACGAATCTTCTCGTGCTCGGCGCGATACAGGATATACCGCCGCGCGACCGAAAAATGCTCCGCCTTCATCAATTGACGTTCGACTTCGTCCTGAATGGTCTCCACGCTGACGCCGTCGTTGGTCGACGCCGATGACTGAACGGCATTAACGACCTCAGCGGTAATGGTTTTGATCTGCTCGCGTAACGCTGCATCAAGATCGTTCGGCTCTTTAAGCTGCCTTTCGGCACAGAACGCTTTTTCGATCGCGATCACGATCAATCCTGCGTCAAACGAAACCACCCTGCCGTCCCGTTTTTTGACGTTCAGTTCCTGCTCAACTGACTTCAACATTCCGTCGCACTCCTGTAGAAAAAATGGTCCTTGACTGGCCGATCGCTTCCTGCGTTCGGTTTGTCTGTTGAATCCGCCCCGCGTGAAGCAGGAAGGTGCGAAGCCCCATCCGGTAAGTCATTCGCCCGCAGATTATTGGGAGTAGCCTTCACAGTCTCGTGACACGTTTGGTCAAACAATTCACAAAACAGGGAAATTCAGTCCGTCGACGCATGCAGAGGGCATAAGCAATGGGCTTCCTTGCCGTACAAGAATCGAGGTTCGAATCGCCGTCGCGACTGCCGGAAGCAACCGATCGGGCACACAACTCCTTGACGCTTCCTTCGCAGACCCCCCATTTTGAAGGGCTGCTCAAATTGAGATTTTTGCACCGGTTATGGGGATTTGATGAAGGCCGCAACCACCTCAAATCTTCATCAACCAGCCCGCTGGCTCTCATCAGCGGAGCCCCAATATATCGAAGCCAACTAGCCTGTCAACACAAAATGTTGTGTTTTTGCTGCTTGCATCTGTATCGATAACACCGGCGGATTGCTTCAGCCGAAACGTGCTTTTTGAAGAAATCTTGCGATTCGCAATGAAATTTCACACAGAATAAATATTGCTAGCAAAGTACGCTAGCAAACATTTCACACCACAATATGTTGTGGTGGCGGATTTTAACCGATCAGCTTGTCAAGCACCAGCCAAATAGTCATCGATATTCCCAGGACAGGCTGGTGCGACACGACGATGGCACCGGTTACGTGGCGAGTTGCGATCAGGCAAAACGTATCGGGCCCGCATCGCGAAACGCACACACCTGCCGAAACGAATTTGGAAATGAGCGCGGCACAACACCTCCTGAAGAGCGGTACAGCACCTGATAGCGACTAACCAAGTACCTTTTGCCCAGTCATCAGGTGGCGGCCAAGCATTCCCAGGCAACTCCCAATTTTTGCGAAGACACCTTTCGCAAAAATCTCTGCGACTCTGCGGCTCGGCGTGAGAATCCCCCTCCCGACCCGAGCTAGCAGCAATATTTTGCCCAAACAGGCTTGGCAAAAATCGTTGCCCAAACAGGCTTGGCAAAAATCGTTTTCCCAAGCAACTCCTAATTTTTGTGAAGACACCTTTCGCAAAAACCTCTGCGGCTCTGCGTGAGACTTCCCCGACCCGAGCTAGCACGTTTCTTGCCAGGACAGCCAGCAGCGAGTTTTCGAGTCAGAAAGCCTCAGATTTCTGTCGCCAGCTCACTCAGGCAATAAAGACCGGGATTTTATTTCAGTTCTTTCCCGAATTGCACTGGACTTATGTTAGCCAACGCGTATCCTTGCCCCGTAGCAACGCAGACCTCTGGTTAGCCTTGCGATTCGGTCAAACATTCTCGATTTGCGAACGATGTTTCGTATCGGCTGAAGAATAGTCGTTTCAGTTCAAACGTGTGAACGTGACTTTCTTTCTCTGAATTCCTTCCGAAATTTCTTGTTGTTCGGATGGCCAGTTGCTACCAGTTGAATGGACCAACTGATGTCGACGCAACCAACTCACAATGAAAACAAGTCGCAACCAGACCCAGGTCTCAATGCGATTGCCAACGGCGGCAAACCATACCCCGAAAGAATCTTTTGACGAACTTTGAAAACCTGGACCTGTTTAAGCCGATTAAACGGGCTCTTGCGGAACTGAACTACATCACACCCACCCCAATTCAGCTGAAGACGGTTCCGCCGGCCCTGGAAGGGCAAGATATACTGGGTTGTGCCCAAACGGGAACGGGAAAAACAGCGGCCTTCGCGTTGCCAATCCTCGACTATCTGGGACACGAGCGGCCCACTCGAATCAAGAAATCGGCCACCTCACTGATCTTGGCGCCTACCCGCGAACTGGCGATACAGATTGCGACCAGCTTCAAGACCTACGGCAAACATGTCAAATTCACGATGGCAACGGTCTTTGGTGGGGTCAACCAAC
>CAZJEK010000150.1:0-13071 GCA_964545005.1 uncultured Pirellulaceae bacterium | reverse complement strand
CACGCGATACTGCCGGTGCCATTCGATTGGGTAACGTCCGCGCGATTACTCCCAGTCGAATTACGACCACCTGTGCGATCATGGGCGGAGATTCCGGGGGCCCGCTAATCGATTCGTCCGGCCATCTGGTCGGGATCAATTCCAGCATCAAACTCGCACTCGATGAAAACTATCACGTTGCTGTCAGTCAGATCCCTCAGCCATTTTTAAAACAGCTGACCAAGGCGAAGACCGATGAAGATCTTGTCCTCGGCCATCAAGACCGGCTGGCATTCATTCCCAGAATGGAACGGCAGGCTGAACACCCGGACGTTTTAGAAGACCTGAGATTGAAGATTCAGCAGTCGCTCGTTTCAATTCGAATTCCAGACAGCAGAGTCATTCCCGCGACCGTTTTGACAGACCAGGGATTGCTGGTTACCAAATTCAGTTCGTTGGGCTGGGACATGAAGCGAAACCCAACTCCTCCTGTGTTCACCGGAACGTACCAAGGCAAAGAGCTGACGCTGAAACTGATCAGCTATCATTCGGTAAACGACCTGGCACTTCTGGAAGTCGTTGATGCTGACCGTCCGCGATTCCGTCCAGTTCAATTCTCGCCGGCCGATACGAGGCAATCTCAATCGATTGACAATACCGGCCGTCTGCTTGTCAGTTTGATCGATGGCGATTCCGAGAAACTGACCGTTGGAAATCAGTTGACTTCGATTCGCCGGTTTTCAAGTTTGCCCAATCAACGGCTGGATTTTGGGGTAATCGTCGATCAAATCCCACAGGATCAATTCCAAACCTCGATCCACCTGCACGGCGGCAGGGCAGGGGTCGTTGTCGATCGTGTCTACCCAGATTCCCTGGCAGATCAAGCGGGCATGAAGGTCGGAGATATCATCCTATCGATCAATGGAGTTGAGATTCAAACCCAACGGCAACTGACATCGCTAAGCGAATCGATGAAAGATTCGGTTACCATTGAATTCGCCTTCGATCGCCATGGTCAGCAATTCAACAAGTCATTCGATTTAAGTTCGATGGCCCGGCCAAGTGTGTTCGATCGTTGGGGAGGCGGACCGTTTTCCGTCAAACGGTTTGGCTTTGGACCTGTGTTGGCGCACAGCATTCCGATCGCGCCAGAGGTTGGTGGGTCGCCCTTGCTGGACCTGCAAGGGCGGTTGGCCGGAATCAATATTTCGCGTGCGATGCGAGTCAGCAGCTACGCCATTCCAGCAGCGGAAGTGATCAATTACATTCGCCGCATTCGACCCGCAGCGGAACTGGAGTTTGCCAATCAGTAGCCGGTCGATTCCAGCGACCGCGCGGTCATAATCGTTTGCATTCGCTCCGCGAACGTTTCTAGTGCCGCGTCAAGTATTGATTTTGGGGTTGGCACTTCAATTTAGCGATTGGTTTTTCGAGCAAGATTGACTCGCCAACCCCAATTTTTAAGTTAGACGCTGCACTAGCGTAAGGCGAATCTTTCCAGTGGTGTTGGGGCTAGTAGGCACGGACTTTTCAAAATTCAGTCGTCAACGACATCTTGTCAATCTTGTTGATCCTGAACATCCTGTCAAACGTCCAGGTGAATCTTGGCCCATTCGGAGAACGAATCCGAAAGCAGGGACAGGATGGACAAGATTAACGTGATCAACGAGATGCGGTTTGCAGCAATTGAGTCGATCGGCAATGCAACCCGCGCGCAAGACAATCTGGCTGGATAAAGAATTTCAGCATTGCCGCTAAAGTAGCATAGCCAAGCTACCTTCGCCTAATCGCCCCCCCCAAAAAAACGGTCTTGCACCAAGCCCGGCAACTTGCTGAAATCCTACCGTCCCATTCTGAACAGCCGATTCCATGCTTCGAAATCTTTCCAAATTGCTGGTTGCCGGTTCGCTGCTGATCGCGACGGGATGTGAATCACCCCGACAGCCCTGGGCTGGAACGGCCTATCAACCGCCCCAAGAACTTGCCAATCCAGCGCAAAGCATTTTCACACCGACGCCAGCGATCCTGCCTGGCCGTCGAGCCGAACGTGTTGATACGTCGTTGCAGGATGCCCAAATTGAGCAACTACTGTACGGCCAGGGCGACGAAAACTAGTCTTCGAGCGTTTTGTGAGTCCCGTCGCAACAGGGCGCATTACTGGTGTGCTTGCACTGGCAAATCCAGATCGCTTCGTCTTTTTCCGCGACCATCAATTGGGGCCGAAACTCCGTCCCTTTGTGGGAACCATCGCATAACGCACCATCACTGGATAAACCACAGGTGCAATAGGCATACTTGTCGCCAGCTTTGAATTCGACTTGCTTGGGGAAACAGGCGGCAATTTTTGGCTTGTCCATTTATTCTCAGTCAGTTGATCGAAAGAAGTGCTTGGACTGACAGATTGCAGTCTCAACAGCGTCAAGTATAGCTGACGACATCCGTGATATCGACCAGCCCAATGGCTTTGCCATTTTCATCCACGACCGGCAATTCGCTCAGATTGCGACAGGCCAACGTTTCGATCGCGACCATTGTTTTGCTACCCGCTTTGATCGTGATCGGAGATTGCGTCATCACATCGCGGATTGGCAAATCAAACTGATTATCACGCTGGCGGCTCAACAATCGAGCCAGATCCGAATCGGTAAACAACCCGGTCAGTTTCCCTGATTGATCGGTAATCAGCACCACGCCTGCCCGCCGGGCGGTTCCTCCGGAACGGACATACACTTGCCGTACCGTTTCTGTTTCTTCTGCCAATCGGCATTCGGAAATCGGTCGCATCACGTCTTCGACGAATGAAAGTTTTTTTCCCAACGCGCCACCTGGATGGAATTTGGCGAAATCAGTGGCGCGGAATTCTCTCATCTTGGAAACGGTTAACGTTAATGCGTCACCAATTGCCAGCATCAACGCTGTGGTCGTGGTGGGCGCCAAGCCCAGGTGACAGGCCTCGGCCGTTTTTCCGTAACAGAGCACCGCGGTAGCGCTCGATGCCAGGGTCGATTCCCGTTTGCCACTGACAGCAATCACGGGTGTGCCAAACTTTTCAAACGATGGCAACAGCTGAATCACTTCGGACGTTTCACCACTGTTGGAAAACACCAGGATGACATCGTTGGGACCAACTCGGCCCAGGTCACCGTGGAACGCTTCGGCAGGGTGCAGAAAATGACTGGGGGTTCCTGTGGAAGCCAGCGAAGCGGAAACCTTTTGGCCGATCCACCCAGCTTTGCCGACCCCGGTCACAATCACGGCCCCCTGACAACGCAGGATCAATTCGACAGCGTCACAAAAATCCAATGGCAGATTCCGGGCAAGGTTTGCCAATGCCTTTGCTTCGGTCTGAATCACCTCCGTCGCATACTTCAGTTGTTCAAACGGATTCATGCCACGTTCGCCATCGCGGAGCGGATGACTGGGCGATACGGGTTGGCGAGCAGGAATACTCATCAGGCAGCCTCGGCAATTTCCAGGTTTCTCAATTTCTGGTATTCAGGACAACGAGCCAGCAGTTGCTCGTGCGTTCCGCAATCAACGACTTCACCATTCTTCATTAACAGAATGCGGTCGACCAACTCCAGGGTGGACATTCGATGAGTAATCACCACCGTCGTGCGCCCCTGAATAAATTCTGCCAACGTCTGGTGAATTAGCATTTCGCTTTCGGGATCAATCTGGCTGGTGGCTTCGTCAAGAATCAGGATCTCCGGATCCTTCAAAATCGCCCGGGCCAGAGACAATCGCTGGCGTTGCCCGCCGGACAACTTGCCACCGTGCTCGCCAATGTTGGCTTCGTAGCCGGCCTCCAGGTCCTTGATAAACTCGTGGGCATGAGCCTGTCGAGCCGCTTCAACCACATCCTCCCGGCTGGCATTGGGCGAACCGTAAGCGATATTGTCTGCCACCGAATCGCTGAACAACATGGTTTGCTGAGTCACATAGCCAATCTTCTGCCGCAAATCACGGACTCGATATTGGCGAACATCCTTCCCGCCGATGAAGATCCCGCTTGGCTGGCTGTCACACTGGCCGACATCAAAAAATCGAGGAATCAAATTGATCAACGTGGACTTGCCACAACCATTGTGACCGACAATTGCCAACGAGCTGCCTGCCGGAACGGAGGCCGTCAGGCCACGCAAGACCGGTTTGCCGGTCTCGTATTCAAACCAGACATTGTCAAATTCAATTCCCAGCGCTCCCGCAGGAATCGGTTGAGGATTGGCGGGGTCTCGTACCAGTGGTTGCTGGTCAACCAACGGGAACACGCGATCGGCTGCGACAGCGCCCCCTTGAATCAGGTTGTAGACATCGGCCATTTTTCGCAACGGATCGGCGACCCCAATCAGGAATCCGAAGAATACCATCAGCTCGCCAAAGCTCATCGGTGCCGCCGACATGCGAATCCCGAACATGTACACTGTCGAATTCAACACCAGGTAGCCGCCAGCCAGCACGGATAACGTGATCATGCTGACACCCAGCAATTCGTTGTTGATTCGCGACAAGGCACCAAACACTGCGATCCGCATCGAACGATGATAAACATCGTCAGCCACGACTCGGAACCGTTCGCGTTCCTGATCTTCGCTGGTAAACGCTTTAACAACCCGGAGGTAGGTCAGGGCCTGGTACAACCGGTTCAGTAACCGAGCCGATTCCTCCATCGCCCGCTTGTTGGCCCGTTTGGTGATCTTGGCCAGGTAGACCATCAGGAACCCAGCCAACGGACAAATCAACAGCGAAAACAGTAGCAGTCGCCAGTTGACCACCGCCGCTCCGGCAATGCAGGTGAACATCTTCAACGGTTCGCGGACCGTCTTGCCATACAACGTCATGATGGCTTGCGAAATGCTGTTCGTCTCACCCCGAATCCGGCCAACCAGGTCACCAGTGCCTTTGACTCCCAATTCAGAGGCTTCCATGTCGAGTACGTTTTCGAAGACCTGGTTTTGCAAGTCCAGCTTCGTCCGCTGCCCAATACGTGCGACCGATACCATGCTGCCCATCAGGAACAACCCGCGCATGACGGTGCCGAAAAACATCAACCCCATCAAGTACAGCAAAGTAGTGAATTGGTCCTGAGGCGCGTAGGCTTTGATCCAGGGTGCGAGATGAGAACGAATCGTTTGCCTCGTTTGCTGCGTCTCGATGTCGTACTGAACGCGGACCAGCTCTTTTTTCAGATCAGAGTTTTGACTCGCCGGCAACGAACCTCCAGCGTCGGAACCGGCCCCAAGTTGCGATTCGATCTCGGCAACTCTGGCCATCGAATCAGCAATGATCTGTTGCGATTCGGCATCCTGGGTTTCCAGCCATTGATGCAACGATTTGTCTTGCAGAATTACTTCCACAAACGGGTAAACGGCCCCTAGATTGGCCGACCAGAGAATGGCCACCAACACGCTGCAAACCAGCGAAAATGCGATTGACCAGCGGTATTTGAGCGTCATCCGTAACGCCCGCCCCAGGTTTTTCATATCAATTCTTCGTAAAACAAGCGTCCTTGCTGTTTCGCGCGGGGTTCCCCGGCCGACTCAGTTTACCCCGATTGGGGATTTTGCTCCAAGAGCGATTTTCAGGAGATGTTTGAGCGATGTCTTGGATACTCAACGCGGAACAACCAACCATGGTTGCCGAGATTCAGTCAAACAAAAACCGGGTTCAGCGTTGCGTGCAACGACCAAGAAAAACCACAGAGTCACAGAGGCCACAGAGATTCATCAGCAAAACTCAGTAGGCTCAATTCCAGCTACTCTCCGTGTTCTCTGTGCCTCTGTGGTGAGATGGGATGATTGCTACATTCGCTAAGTTGATTTTGCCAAGCGGAGTCAATTTTATTCCAGGCCGGGCACTAATTTGCTCCAGTCTTCCCGAGTCAATCAGTTCCATTGATTTTTCCCTGTCACGCTCACCAGGCGACTTCTACCACGCCCCACTGGCCCCGGTTTTCATCGACGCCAACGATCAACTTCGAAATCTGGTCGCCGAATTTGCCCTGAGCTCGCGTTTTCAACTGCCCGGCAATATAGTTCGCCAACAACTCCGCTGTCGTATTGCTGACCGGTAGCAAGACGCAATCTTCCTGCGGGAACACCCACCTACGATCCTCGAAGCGAGCGGTCACTTCACGACCTTCTTCGGTCACCTTGATCATCGCATGCCCGGTTGGCAACAACACTTTGTGATCCAGTTTGGCAACGATTTCTGCCAACCCATCTCGCAGGGCAATGAAGTCGCAGACGTATCCGTTTTCATCCAGCGGTCCTTCGACCGAACACCGGACGCCATAATTGTGGCCATGAATCGACTCGCAAATATTACCGTTGAAGGTAATGAAATGGGCGGCACTGAACACCATCGATTCCTTGTGCAATTCAGTGCGATATACCGCGTTTGTCATTTCAATGTCCTTGATCAGAATGTGATTCGTCAACTACCAACGGTATCCTGGCACGATCGACTGGTCGATGTCTCCATTAAACATCGCCACAAATAGCGACGCTGCCATCCAATCGGCTGTCGTTCCGGGATTCCGCCGATGACCATCAGAACGCAACCAGAAGTCCAATTCGCCAACAGCATCCCAAAACGCCTCCCTTCGTTCTGTCGCAATCGATTCTGTCGGCAGATCCCATCCGCCTCCTGACTTCGGCTGCCGCCATTGACCAGCCTCCCACAGGGCATCCATCGCCTGGCCGGCCAATGCCTGGCTCTGCCTCGCAATTTCAATGCCACATTTGCGAGCAATCAAGCTGTCTGGCTCCGATGCCATCCAGGCAACATGAGCCAATACGATCGCCAAATCAAGTTGACCAAACAGTTTTAACCCGACCTGCAACAATGACACGCCTTTCTCAAACGCCGCTTGCAATCCATCGGTATAGCCCCGAGCAATCGAGTCCCGTTCGGCCGCCAATTCCATCGCTGCCAACAAATCGACGTTGCCCGCCGTCGTGCCGATGTCCAGACGTTCAACCTCCCCCATCCCGCCGGCACCGGCGATGCGAATGGCCTCAAACACCAGTCCACCATCGCTGCCATCGAGACCAACGAAAACCTCAGCCACTCGCTTGCTCGAAAGACGTTCCTTCGGCCATTTTACAGCCGCCAGGTACAGCGGGGTCAGCAGCAATGCCATCCCCAGATTGGTGTTGGTCCCCACCACCTGCTGAGTTTGTCGCACTATCTCCAACACCGTTCTCCCCAGCCCATCGGAGTGACATCGTTCCAACGACTGCCCCAGCACGACTGCACTGACAACGAACTGTGGAAACGTCAGGTCTTCGAAATCGGCCGACCGATGCACATTGCCCGGCTTGGGAGCGGTCACCTCCAGCAAACACGCCAACGTTGCCAGATAACTGGGAGTCAAAACTTGGTTCACCGATGACGTTCCAGAAAATCATGCATCAAGGGCTTGATCTCTTCGATCGAATCTTCGACCACGTAATGGCCGGCATCGGCAAACCGATGGCTTTCCGCTTGCGGCCAGTATTGCTCAAACCGGGTCAGACATTCGGGCCGGAAACACCAATCCCGCATTCCCCAGATCAGCATCGACGGCAGTCCCTGCAGACTGGGCAATTCCGATTCGATGCGTTTCAACACGCTCCAGGTCCGATGATTTTTCGACAACGGAATGTCTTTGACGAATCGAAAGACGGCTTCACGGTGCTGCCAGGAATCGTAAGGCGCCAGTAGTCCCGCTGCGACGTCGCGAGGCAAGCCATCGGGTTGCTCGGTTGCCATCGAAATCGCAGCCCGGGAAAAGGCATTAAAACCCTTCAATGCAATCGGGCCAAACACCGGCCACCGACAAACGCGAATTCGAAACGGAATATAAGGCGGTGGAAAGGCTGCGGTATTGAACAACACGATGCGAGCAAATCGATCGCGCCGCGCCAGCAATGTACCCAGTCCAATCGCACCGCCCCAATCATGAGCCACCAACGTGATGTTCGATAAATTCAACTGGTCGACCAGCTGGCAAAGATTGTCGATATGGTTTTGCAGGCAATAGTCATGATCTGCCGGTTTATCACTTAAACCGCAACCCAGATGATCGACCGCGATCGCCCGATGTCTTGTCGCCAAACTTGAAACCAGATTCCGGTAGTAAAACGACCAGGTCGGATTGCCATGAACCATCAACACCGGTCGGCAGTCGCCCCCAGGTTGGTCCGGCGATTCATCGACATAATGCAGCCGGTGACCTCCGATGGACAGAAAGTGCGACTGGAATGGATACAGGTCTTGCCAAGCCATAATCTGGCGTCCCAAGCGAAAGCAAAACCGAACAGTTTACCGCAACCTGGACCAGCATCCAGCCCGGTCTACGTCGGTTCACCGGATCCGAATCAGCTCCGATTGCGTACCGGCTTGATACATTCGGCAAACAGCGAATCGGGCTTCCGGACCTTGCCCGCTGCGGCATCCAATTCAAAACCGTTAAAACCTTCAATTCGGCTGCTAATGGCATCGCAAACCAGGAAATCTTCCAAGCCCACCGACTCACAAAGCTGTCGCAAGGAGACGCGATCATACATCCAGCGGTGCACTTCGCCCTGTTTCCGAAACAGACCTTCGTCGAAAGCGTCACGGGCTTCCTCACCCATGATCCAACCCACCAACATTCGCGTCATTTGACGTTTGAAATGCGAGACCCGTGCCGAAAACGTTTTCACGTCCTGGTTGGATTGGGCATGGTGCCGGCAAAGTATGAACTCGTCGCCCAATCGACTGCGCACAAAAGCTTCATTTTTGATGCGACCGTCGCTCATGTAACGCCCCATCTGACCACCCGACTGTTCGCGAACCAGTTGGTCCAGCAACTCCAGTTTGATCCACTCAAAATCCGGATTGGTGCCAGTCGATTGCTCCCACGCCGATTCGTGCGTCTCCAGATACAACCGCGCAATCTGCTCGAGGTCAGGAACCACAATCCTCAGTACGCCTCCAGGACGCAGCACCCGGTAGCATTCGCGAATCAGTCGCTCACCATCTGTCGGCGTGAGGTGTTCCAATACATGCGAGTGATAAACGGCCGCAAATTGATCGTCGGCAAATGGTAGTCCACGAGTGATATCGTGACCGATCACCGAATCATCCAGCGGATCGAGATCAAGATTGGTCCATTGCACATGAAAACGATGTCCGCAACCGACGTTCAGCAGGTCGGCGACGTTGGGCGTCGATTTGGACGGTTCCCGTTTCATCCCTGGGGTCTCAATCGTGACTACGCTGGAAGTACTGATCATGACGCGCGACTAACCTGCGCCATTCGCCCCGTATAGTCGATACGGTGCAAATAGAGATTCAATTGATGCTGTTGCAGGTATTCGTCAACGGCACGACGACATCCTTCCCAATGCCCATAGTCATCGATAATCAGGATGCCACCGTTGACCAACCTGGGAAACAAATATTCAAGTTCACACTTGGTCGACTCATACCAGTCGGTATCCAATCGTAACAACGCAATCGAATCGGGAACTGTCTGCGGCAACGTTTGCTCAACTCTTCCCTGAATGTATCGGATTTGAGAATCGGGATACCCGGTAGCTTCCATGGAGTCCTGAACCTGTTCCAAGGGTGAGTAACACCAGATGCTTTCGGGCCGCTGCCGGTCTTCGGCCTCCAGCATGGCGTCAGCATTGCGGCCCAGAAAATCGACATCGCGATCAGTCGGAGCCGACATCCCCTCAAACGTATCGTACAACCACAGCGTTCGCGTCAGGTCATCCTGTCCGATCAAGGTGCGGGCCATCGCGACCATGCTACCGCCACGCCACACACCGCATTCGACAATGTCCCCCTCGATTCCAGCCTTGGCCAAATGCTCAACTGCCTGACAAGCCGCCAAAATCCGTTCCGGCGAGGTCATGGTCAACGATTGAACCGAAGCAATTAACTCGCACTGTTGCAATGACGCATCGGGGAGTTGGGCCTGCAGTTCATCAACCATTCGTTGACGCTGTTGAGCGGCCGCCAATTCCGGACAAGTCCGATTGCGGCTAAATCGTCGCATCAAAGATTTCAAAACGTCGTCCTGTGACTGATTGCCTGATTCCTGGTCGCCCCGTCAAGATCGCGTATCGCCGGGACGGGCATTTTCAAATTAAGATTTATCAGATTGGGGATTTTAGGTAAACATTGGTTTGTTCAGAGCGAGTGCGGAACCGTCAATGTTCCGAAATAGAACCCTCAAGGCAGACCCAAGCTGAATTACCGAAGGAAAACCGCAGAGCCGCAGAGTTGATCGGCAATGCCTCCACAAAAATCAGCGTCCTCTGCGTCTCTGCGGTGAGAGGTCAGAAGAATCTTGGATAGGACTTAACAGCATGCAAGCACAATCAAGCCCTTAGCGAAAGTCCTCGCATGCTCAGTACTCGCGGATTCCAGTCCTGAAATCAAGGTTTTACAAATAAATCGACCACCTTTCATGCAAACACCTGTCGCATTTTTGATCTTTAACCGACCCGAGACCACGGCTCGCGTCTTTGCTGCCATTCGGCAGGCCCGGCCGCCAGCGTTGATGGTGATCGGTGACGGTCCCCGCGAGCAGATTGCCGATCCTGCCACCGAGCGAAAACGGGTCCAACAAACGAGGAAAATCGTCGCGCAGGTCGACTGGGATTGCGACGTCCAAACGTTGTACTCCGACCAGAACCTGGGGTGCAAGCAGCGAGTCGCATCGGGTCTGGACTGGGCTTTTTCGCATCACGAATCGCTGATTGTGCTGGAAGACGATTGCTTGCCAGACCCCACGTTCTTTGACTTTTGCGAACAATTACTGGATCGTTATCGTGACGACGAACGGGTCATGATGATCTCGGGTGACAACTTTCAACCGCATTCCCGCACACCCGCCAGCTATTATTTTTCGCGGTGGGCACACATCTGGGGCTGGGCCAGCTGGCGTTCGGCATGGAAGCATTTCGATATCGATATCAGCTCGTGGCCACAGCTCAAAACCTCGCGACAATTGAGCAACATTTTCGATTGCGACGATGAATATCAGCACTGGTCCAATGTGCTCGACAGGCAACATGCAGGGCAAATTGACACCTGGGATTTCCCCTGGGCCTACGCCTGCTGGCGGCAAGATGGAATGACCATCCTGCCGGATCAAAACCTGGTTGCCAATATCGGGTTCGGCTCCAATGCGACCCATACGACCGATCCTGAATCGCGGCTGGCCAACTTACCCACCCACCCGATGGGTCCCCTGCGGCATCCGGATCGCATCGAATACCACCGGGAAGCAGATAGATACACCTGGGAAACGATTTTCAAACCGGCTGATGTTGCTCCGGCACCCCGAGCAAAACAATCGAACTGGTTCCGCAAACTACTTGGTCGAGCAAGCTGAACATGGCCCGAGCGCTGAAATCGAATCGCAACTTGAAACTGAAGGTGGGTGTGGTTTCGCCCTATCGCACAGTCGTGCCGCATTACGAAACAGAACTTGACATCGTGCAACAACATCTCGACCAGGGTGATTCCGTCGTGTTGCTGGACTGTACCGGCCAACTGCCTAATTGTGAATTCAATGTCAGTAAAGATCCCGAAATCTGCGCCAATTGTCGCGGCCGAAGGGAAATGGGAATGGAACTGCTTTCGATTTCGCCGGAAGCCAATCGACCTGCAATTGTTCAGGAAACGTTTGATTGGCAAAGCCAGGCCCCCGATCTGCAAACGACGTTCCAGTCCGTCGACGAGCTAATCAACTACACGCTGGATGGGTTCGACTTGGGTTACGCAGCGCTATCATCGCTGGTTTCCTATTGCCGCGACCCAGAGCCGGATCTTCAGTACCATGCACCAACACTGGCTCTTTTCGTCCGGTCAGGTTGGCAAACCTACCAACAAACATTGGCTTGGCTCGATCGCCATCAGTTTGACCGAGTGTATGTCTACAATGGCCGATTTGCGGCGATGCGAGGTGCTTTTCGCGCCTGCCAAAGACGGCAAGTTGACTGTTATTTGCACGAACGCGGCTGCGACGAAGGCCATTTTGAACTGTTAAAAAACCATCTGCCACACGACCTGCAAAAAATTCACCAGACGATAGAACAGGGTTGGCTGGCAGCCGCTGATTCGCCGGACCGAGAATCAATTGCAGCCAGTTGGTTCCAGGAACGGCTGGAACGAGTCGAAAAAGTCTGGCATTCTTTCACCAAGGAACAGCAACGCGGGCGTCTCCCGCACGATTGGAATCCCGACGCCCGAAACATCAGCATTTTCTGTTCGTCGGATGACGAGTTCGTGGCCATTGGGGACGCCTGGAAAAACGATCTGTATCCAAATCAGGTCACAGCCATTGAACGAATCGTCAGCGACCTGCAGCAGTTGCAACCCGACACTCAGCTGTATCTGAGAATGCACCCCAACCTGAAGGGAGTCGAAAATGATCGCGTCCGCCGAATGCGCGAGCTGAAGTCCCCCAACCTGACCGTCCTGCCACCCGAAGACGAGGTCGACACCTATCAATTGTTGCGTGACAGCGACACGGTGGTCACCTTTGGATCCAGCGTTGGTAGCGAAGCGGTCTATTGGGGCACGCCATCGGTCCTGCTGGGCCCTTGCTTCTACCAGGACCTGGGGGGCGTCTATCGTTCAGATTCCCATTCTCAAACGCTGGAACTGTTAACCAACCACCTGGCACCGGGGGATCGCGAGGGAGCGTTGAAATACGGGTACTGGTTTCAGACTCGCGGCGTCCCGCACCAGTACTTTCAAGCATCGGGCTTGTTTGAGGGCACATTCAAAGAGCAAGTCGTTTACGCTCGCCCGGCCCCCAAGCCAAAGCGTTGGAAACGGGTTTTGCGGAGCTTGGTGGGTGACAGGAATTGAGACGGGTGCGACTCGGTTTCCGCTGTTGCATGCGAGCAAGACTTGGTCGATTTGATCGAGATGTTCGGGCTTCTTTAATTTAATTGAATTTCGGTTTGCCACACATTGGAAGCCATTATCTGTTGCAGAGTTGCCAATCGTTGAAATTACCTCGGGCCGAAGGCCAAGCCGTTTGCCTAGGTCGTACGGACATTCAGATCATGTCGGTGATCAGAGCGGCGAGCCAGATGA
>CAZJEK010000149.1:0-13078 GCA_964545005.1 uncultured Pirellulaceae bacterium | reverse complement strand
TCGTGTCCACCTGGCCCGACATCTGGAAAAA
The DNA here is from genome assembly GCA_964545005.1 of uncultured Pirellulaceae bacterium. GTDB lineage: Bacteria > Planctomycetota > Planctomycetia > Pirellulales > Pirellulaceae > Mariniblastus. Next base: position 13,047 of record CAZJEK010000149.1, on the reverse strand, counting down.
TACGATTCAGTATGCGGCCGATTCTTACGCGGCGTTGATGAATACGATGGCTGGAAAAATTGACCTGTCGGCGGCGCTTTCCGAGGCAGAATCGGCTGCCCAGGAAGCTAAAAGTCTGGGTGACTTAACCGCCGCCGGTCGGGCGAATGTTTATTCCAAGGATCTGCTGACCTCCAAGGGGATGGAAGGCATGTTGTCGACCATCTGGTTGATCGTCTGTGCGATGTGTTTCGGCGGAGTGATGGAAGCGTGTGGCCTGCTTCGACGGATCACCGAATCGCTCGTTCAGTTTGCCAAATCGACCGGATCCCTGATCGCAACGACTGCCGGCAGCTGCCTGTTTTTGAACTTCACTGCATCCGACCAGTACCTGGCCATTGTCGTGCCCGGACGAATGTTTCGGGAAACGTATCGCGATCGCGGTTTGGCTCCCCAGAATCTCAGCCGCACGTTGGAAGATAGCGGCACCGTGACGTCAGTGCTCATTCCCTGGAATACCTGCGGTGCGGTACAGGCTGGAGTGCTGAGCGTGGCTACGGTGGCTTATGCGCCATACTGTGTGTTCAATTACGCCAGTCCGATTGTTTCGGTCGTGGTTGGATTCTTGGGGATTGGTATCGTCAAGCTGGCGAACGCGAAAAAAAATACTTCCGATGCGACCATGGAATGACCAAACGCCATGAAATTTTGGCGGGATCGCGTTAGAATGGCGACCTTGCCGGCTCGGTTGTGGTACCAGGCCGGCTTTTTCTGCGGAAGGGTGGTTGCCACCCAAATTTACCTGATGAACAAGGAGTAACACTTGAAAGCTTATCAATTACTGTCGTTCGCCCTGGTCGCTTTGATGACCTTTGCGACGGTGACCGTGGCCCAGGATGACAAAGATTCTGATGATGGTCCAACATTGACCATCGGCTCCCCGGCCCCAAACTTGGACATTGAGCATTGGGTTCAAGACGGCAAAGGAAAATTCGAACACGTTACCGAACTGGAAGATGGCAAAGTTTACATCGTCGAGTTTTGGGCAACCTGGTGTGGTCCCTGCATCGCATCGATGCCTCACATCAGCGAGACGCAAGACAAGTACGCCAGCAAAGGCGTGCAAGTTATCAGTATCAGTGATGAGGAAATCGAAACAGTCGAGAAATTCCTCGAGCGAAAAGTTCGCGGAGAGGACAAAAAGACCTATGGCGAGTTGACTTCCAACTACTGCCTGACCACCGATCCCGATCGTTCCGCTCACAAAGACTATATGCGAGCAGCCGGGCAAAATGGTATTCCGACGGCCTTTATCGTTGGCAAAAGCGGACTGATCGAGTGGATCGGTCACCCGATGCGAATGGACAAACCGTTGGAAGAAATTGTCGACGGTACCTGGGATCGCGAAGCTTATGCCAAGGAGATGAAGGAACAGCAGAAGTTGCAACGAGCCATGTCTTCCATTGGTCGATTGGTTCAACAGGAGAAATTCTCCGAAGCCATCGAAAAAATCGATTCGCTGATGGACGGCGCTCCTGATGGTTTGAAGCCACAATTGAAATTGGCTCGGTTTGACCTGATGACTCGGTCCGGTGACAAGCGTTTGGGCGCGACCATGCAAGATCTGGCCAAAGACTTCAGCGAAGAACCGATGGCACTCAATCAGATCGCTTGGACGATCGTTGAGTTGGCTGAAGAAGATGAGGTTTCCAAAGATCTGATCAACCTGGCTCGCAAAATTGCCGACCAGGCCGTTGCTGCCGATCCTGGCGACGGCATGATTCTCGATACCCAAGCCCACCTGGCCTATCTGCAAGGGAACTTGAAAGAAGCGATCGAGATTCAGAAGAAAGCGATCAAGAACTCACCAGCCGAAGCCAAAGCCGACCTGGAAGAGTTTCTCAAAGAGCTACAAGAGGAACTCGACGGCGATGACGACGATGATGACGACGACAAGTAGTGATTCCGTCAAGTCAACTTGATCACTGGCCTCTCGATCGGATCGAGAGGCTATTTTTGTGCCCCTCCAACCAGCAACGCCAAAACTTGAGATAGTGTGATTCCAGTTCATTGGTAAATCGTTCGGCATCCAGGATCGTTGCTTGCAGTTTAGGCCGGATCGAATGACGCAGGGCCGACAGTTGAGGCAGATCATTCGCCAGGGTAACCACTCGCTGGATGTAGTCCTCCGGTGAGTCGGCGATCCAATCGTGGTGGCCGATTCCAGCCACGACCACCGCGGTGCTCCTGGCACTGCGACGATCGCCGCGCAGCGCGATGACGGGTACACCCATCCATAACGCTCCCAGGGTCGTCGTGGTTCCGGCCCAGGGAGTGACATCCAATGCGATGTCGATTCGATCGTACATTTGCAGGAAGTCGTAGGGAGTTTCGTTTTCAATCGAAATCCGATCCTCCGCGACTCCGCGATCAACCAACGCGGCACGATGCCACCCCATTGTTTCTTTGGTAAATCGAGTATTGAAGATCAGCAGCTTGGAGTTGGGGATCGATTTCAGCACTGCCGCCCACAAATCGTGTGTTCGAGGTGTGATTTTCTGAGGCCGATGTAATGCACCCAAGGTGATGAATCCGTTTTCAGTTGCCGGTAGCGGTTGAATGGACGGCGCGGGGTCCGGAAAGTTGAAACAGAAAGACCCATGCTCCATCCTGACCAACGTTTCGGTATGGTAGGAGGGGTGATCCACTGGATCCTGAATCGGACACCCGAATCGATAATCGATGCAGTCCATGCCAGTCGTATTGGGGTACCCCAGCCAGGTTGCCTGGATCGGCGCTGGTCGATAGGCGAATGCCGTCAACCTGTTACCGGCCGTATGCCCGGCCAGATCGACCAGAATGTCGATTCCATCTTCGGCGATCAGATTGGCGACTTGCCGGTCCGACAGGCCTGTCGTTTCCCGCCAGTGATCGGACAGGTTACGCAGTGCGGCTGACATTTCATCGGGCCGTTTTAACTCGGCATAGCAAAATACTTCCACCCGATCGCGATGGTGAGCACTTAACACTGGAGCAAAGAAAGACGCCACCGCATGTTGTCGAAGATCAGGACTAACGTACCCGATCTTCAACTTTCGATCAGGTCTCAGATCGCGTCGTCGGTGAATCGATTCGATGTTGGCATCGTGCTTCGGTTGACCGTGCCTGGCCGACCAGTCGAGATGTGCCTGGTACAAATCCGCAGGATTGATTTCGCTGTCGCTGCTGAGTGCGAATAGCAGACAACTGTGAGTCGCATTATCGCGAGGATTCAGCTGCAGCGATTGTTGCAGTTGCTCAATGGCCCGTTGAGGCTGGTCCAGCTCCAGGTACATCAGGCCCAGCCTTGAGCGAGCGAATGGATCCCCAGGAGCTAATTCTACGGCACGCTCCAGGTAGCTTGCGGCCTTGGCCAACTCACGCTGGGCGAACCATGTTTGGCCCAGATAATGGTGTGCTTTGGCCAGCCTGGAATGTTGCTCAATCAGACGCTCGAACACTTCCTGGGCTTCGCGGTACCGCTGCAGTCCCAGATGACAACGGCCAAGTGTCAACGTTGCTTCGATGTGATCCGGGTGCCGCGATATCACCTGCTGCGACCGTTCGATCGCAGTTTCAAAACGACCAAGTTGACGAAGCACTTCGGCGAGATTCAATTGGATGGCAGCATCATCCGGGTATTGAGGTAGCAGCCCGTTGAGCCATTTTTCGGCGTCACGTAGTCGGCCCTGCTGGATCCAAAGATTTCCAACGTTCATGGCGGCAACCGAAGAATCCGGATCGAGCTGGTGAGCTCGTAGTACGAACGGTTCGGCTAATTCGCAGTGCCCCAATTCCATCAAAACGGTACCGAGATTCATTTGGAGCGGGGCCGAATCTGGAAATTGGGCCGCGGCTGGTTCCATCTTTTCCCGTGCGCCTTCCAGATCGCCATTGGCTCGCAACACCGCCCCCAGGTTGGCTACCACTTCGGGCTGGCCGGGGAGAAATTCGACTGCCTGAAACAGGCAATTGGCCGCATCCTGGTGCTGACCGGCTGCATGCAGGGTCAGCCCCAGCAACTGCCAGACGCCGCCATCGCGGGGATACTCTGCCAACAGCTGTGTGTAGGCTTCAACGGCTGCCTGCCATTGTCCCGCTTGTTGCAGCTGTAATGCCTGCTGGACCGCCGTTTGGCGAGATTCGATTGCCGGGTCGCGGCTAACGCTGCGCCGCTTTCGCTTAGGCGGGCGCTTAGATTTGCGTTTTGATTGGGATCGTGACATCGTAACTTGGAATCAGGCAGACTTGGTTAGTCGATATCTGCTGCCACCGTCGTTGCGATAGCTGGCTCCGATCCGATCGATCAGTTCACAGACTTCGAAGATTTCGGCTTCACCGATGGCAGTTCCTGTTGGCAGGCAGAGTACCTGTTGGGCGACAGCATCGGTCTGGGGCAACTCGCGGCCGGTTTGCCGATGCAACGTTTGATAGGCTCCCAGCCGATGGCAGCCAGGGTAGAAATACCGTTTCGCTAATATCGCTTCGTGTTCCAGATGCTCAAGCAACTGATCACGACTGCAGCCAAAGCTTGTTTGGTCGATCAGTGCGACGACATATTGCCAGTTGGATCGAACATGCTTGGAATGTTGGCGGAGCGCAATACCGGGGACGGACGCCAGACGGTTGGCATAACACAGGAAGTTGGCATGATTGTGATCAGCCAGATCGTCCAGTTGGCCGAGCATGGACAATCCCATTGCCGCAGAAACCTCGGGCAATTTGGCGTTGATGCCGACTTCATCGACCTGATCTTGACCAGCAAAACCGAAATTCCTGGTTCGTCTCAGGGTGTCAGCCAACTGGTCGTCATTGGTGGCAATGGCGCCGCCTTCAAAGGTATGAAAAAACTTGGTAGCGTGAAAGCTGAACACCTCGCAATTGCCAAAATTGCCAACCATCGTTCCTTGACGCCGGCAATAAAACGCATGAGCCGCGTCGTAGACCAGCTTGAGTTGATGTCGCCGGGCGATTCGCTGGAGGGCGGAAACGTCACAAACATCTCCCCAAAGATGGACCGGTACGATGGCCGAGGTGCTGGCAGTGATCAGTGAGGCAACACTGTCCGGACAGATCTGGTGCGTCGTTGGATCAATGTCCGCGAAGACTGGAGTCAGGTTTTGCCAGGCGATCGCATGGGCCGTCGCCACGAACGTGAATGCCGGCAAGATGACCTCGCCGGTCAGTCCAAGCGCCTGAAATGCCAGCTGCAATCCGGATGTGGCATTGCAGACAGTGACACAATGCCGAGTACCCAGTTGCTGGCAAAGTTGTTGTTCCAATTCGCGCACCAGGACACCGTGATTACTGAACCAACGACGCTGAAACATCTGATCAACCAGCTGATCAAACCGTTGGCGATCGCCGAGGTTGGGCGCGCCAATATGCAGGACGGGGCCAGTTCGGTGATGCGAATCAGCGATCGGTTTCATGGGCAACGACTTCCGTGTTTGGAAACGTTGCGAGGGTAGATAATCCGTCGCACTTGTTCAGCGCTAATCCGCCGAGCGAGGGCCAATGGCAATCGCACCGTAGACGCTCGTAGAATCAAAAAACATGGTTTTTGCCGAGTCAAAGCCGATTTTTGGCGGTAGCCACTGCCCTTCATTTTGCGGCAATCCGCAGGCTGGGCCCGGGGTTGGGGCAAGGACTCTTGGTTCAAGCCCGACGCGCCAGCGCGTGGACTCTCGGCATCCGTATGTAAGCTGAGACGGTTCACTCGCCGGTCCCGAGCCCCGGATGAAAGCAAGTTGATGCGTGGATTTCGGAAAGTCGGTGTCTAGCGTTAAAACCGCTGGGCATCGTCGCCTTCGCGGAGAGCCTGACAATTTTTGTTCCGCTGAACTGGTTAACGCTCGTGTTGTATTGTCGATTGACTCGTACTCGGCAAAGCGCAGTTATCTGCAAAACGCATCTTGTTGACCATGTTAATCTTGTCCATCCTGTCCTTTTTTGGCCGCTTCCTCAAAATGCACAGTGCAGGCAAGTTTCACCTCGAAGTTTGACAGGATGTTCAGGATCAACAAGATTGACGAGATGCTTCCTGGTGTTGGATCCCTGAGACTACGAATCGGATGAATGCCAAAACTTTCGCAGAGCGAAGGCCGGGGCTTTCAACCCAAACGCTTACTTCGACTCAGCGGGTGGCAGTGGCGTGTTGGGTTTGACCGCGTTGTCAGGATACTTGCCGTTGAACACCTGCATTTGTTCCTGAGTTTCAAACGTAATAAAGGACTCGTCGACCTTACCGTCTTCCCCGGTGACTCGGTCCAGGTCAAGTCCCAGGTGTTTGGCCATGAACGGATACATGGCTCGCCGCTTGGACTCACCGTAATCATGTCCCTCCTCAGCGAAATGAGCGTTTTCGACCAGGTCTTGTTTCCCGTACAGGTTGTAAACGAATTGGACATGGGGAAATTCAACCTGGGGCGTATTGACCGTCCAGTCGTTGCCATTGGAGACCATCAGCATCGGGCGTGGCGCACACATTGCAGCGATTTCGACGTTGTTGGTTTTATGGGTGTCGCTGTGATGAATCGGCATGCCACTTTCGCAGACGCAGCCTCCAAAGAAATGTGCTGACACCTGGCAGACGGGGACCGCGACTTTGACTCGATCATCCAACGCGGTCAACAAAAACGTTTGGGTCGCTCCACCGGAACACCCGGTGACTCCGATTCGTTGGTCGTCAACTTCGTTGAGTGATTGAATAAAGTCCAGCGCCCGCATGCTGTTCCAGGTTTGCAGTCGTAACACTTCCGGGGTTTGGCGATGGTTCCAACCGACGGCTTGTGAATCCCCATATCCCATCATGTCATAGTGGAACACAGCGGCGCCCATTTTGGCCAGCACCGCACATCTGGCCTGCCGCTCATTCTTGAACCGTCCATCGTGCCCGTGCGGGCTCAAGATCCCTGCCAGCTTGCCGTCGAAATTGGTAGGGCGATAAAGTGAACCGGTCACATAAAACCCGGGGGCACTTTCAATCGCAACATTTTCAACTTGGTATCCGTCGTAGACCCGCTTATTGCGATAGACAGGATTCAGCGGTGTCCGTTTGGGAAGTGGGTCGAGTTTGGCACCTTTCAGGATGGCGCCCCGCAGTTTGGCTTTACGCTGTTTCCAGCTTGCCAGGTCAGGAAGTCCGTTCCGAATCGATTTCAATTCGGCAACGGCTTCTTCGGGAGACTGGGCATAGCCGACGCGCAAGCTGGGTTCCTGGTCGGTCGATTCCTGACCTAGGGCGATATTCAGCAACCCGAACAGGAGCCCCAGGGACAGGGTTTCAGCCAAGCGGATTTGAATTCTGGAAAGAAACATTTTCTGGTACCCGGTGGTGCTTGAGTTTTGCGTTTTACTGGTCCGATTCTAATGGAAAGCCCTTACAAAGTTCACGCCCCAGCGTTAGGCTTTGTGGTTTGTATTATTTTCGCAACCCCATTCATTTCCACCTTAGACACGCATACTGGAATTGAAATGACCACTAAAACAGAATCTCGTGTTTCCGCCATCCAACAGGGAAATTTTCCCGAGGGCCTGATCCGCAATGCCCCGGCGGCGAGACTGTACGAAGAAGCGATCCTGTTTGATAACGGTACGATTACCCACAATGGCGGGTTGGCGTCGCTTTCAGGCGAAAAGACCGGGCGGAGTCCCAAAGATAAACGAATTGTGCAGCAGGAGAGTATTCAGGATGACGTCTGGTGGGGCGATGTCAACATTCCGTTGCCGGAGGCATCCTACGACAAGGTACGCCAAACCGCCGTTGAGTTTTTGGACAATTGTGAACACTTCTACGTGCTGGATGCCTTTGCCGGTTGGGACCCGGATACGCGTTTGAAGATCCGCGTGATTTGCTCGCGAGCCTATCACGCCTTGTTCATGCACAACATGCTGATCCGACCGACCGAAGAGGAACTGGCAGACTTCGGCGAGCCGGATTACACGATTTTCAATGCTGGGTGTTGCCCAGCCGATGATTCAGTTGATGGTGTTACCAGCGACACTTGCGTCGCCTTGAATTTCGATCGCGGCGAGATGGTCATCCTCGGCACTGAATATGCCGGCGAGATGAAAAAAGGTGTGTTCACGATCATGAACTACCTGATGCCAAAGCAGGACATCCTGTCGATGCACTGTTCATGCAACGTGGGCGACGAACACGACGTTTCCCTGTTCTTTGGTTTATCCGGAACCGGTAAGACGACGTTGTCCGCTGATCCGGCACGGCACCTGGTTGGTGACGACGAGCATTGCTGGAATAAGAATGGAATCTTCAACATCGAAGGCGGTTGTTACGCCAAGTGCATCAATCTGTCAGCTGAGAAAGAGCCGCAGATTTACAATGCAATTCGATTCGGGTCCATTCTGGAAAACACGGTTCAAGATCCAGTCTCTCATGAAGTTGATTTTGACGATGTGTCGATCACACCGAATACCCGTTGTTCGTATCCGGTTGACTACATCGACAACGCTAAAATTCCGTGCGTCGCTGAGGCGCCGCGGAACATTATCTTCTTGACCTGCGACGCCTTTGGTGTGCTGCCTCCTGTCAGTAAGCTTAACGCAGAGCAGGCGATGTATCATTTCATCAGTGGCTATACGGCCAAGGTCGCTGGAACAGAAGTCGGGGTTTCTGATCCAGAGGCGACCTTTTCGGCCTGCTTCGGCGCTGCGTTTCTGGTCTGGCATCCGACCAAGTACGCCGAACTGCTGGCTCAGAAAATGAACGTTCACGGGACCAGTGCCTGGTTAGTGAACACTGGTTGGAGCGGTGGCGCATTTGGGGTTGGTTCCCGAATCAGCCTCAAATATACCCGAGCGATTATTGATGCCATTCACGATGGGTCATTGGCAATTGCCGATTACGCGACGGATTCCTTTTTCGGGCTGAAAATCCCCAAGGCTTGCCGCGGTGTTCCCGGTCGGATCCTGCAACCACGTGGCACCTGGGATTCTCCAGAAGCTTACGACAAACAGGCGCATGCATTGGCTACTTTGTTTCGCGAGAATTTCAAAGCCTACCAGGACTTGGCCAGCGCGAAAGTCATTGCAGCCGGTCCCCAGGTTTGATCGTGCCGAACGTTATTCGCTCGGCAAATGACAAAAAATTTAACCTACCGCAGAGACGCAAGCCCCCTGAGTTTGTCGAAGTTGATTCGCCGTGGACTTTGCGACTCCGCGGTTTTTCTTCATGGTCGCCGAGCCGGGGCATGAAATCGATGCTGTGCGATCGCCAGTCGGGCAAATAAAGTCGCTCGCGGCATTGGCGACGTTATTGGGCAGGCAACCGTTGCATTTGCTGCGCAAGAGGATGACAATCAGGGCTCCCTTCCACCTGTCAAGGAGTAGCCATGCGTTATCCCGGATTCTCACGGCGGCAGTTTCTCAAACAGTCCTCGGCCCTGGCCGCGTTGCCGTATTTTGTACCTGCCACTGCGCTGGGCTATGGCGCTGTCCCACCCAGTGATCGAATCGTCATGGGGGCAATCGGTTGTGGTGGCAAAGGCCGACACAATACCGGTCAGTTTCTCAAAGATCCAAGGGTGCAATTCGTTGCCGCTTGCGATGTCGACGCCAATCATCTGAAAGCCGGGGTCGATGAAATCAATCGGCATTACGGCAATCAGGATTGCCAGGGCCTGGAAGATTTTCGCCGACTCCTCGATCGCCAGGACATTGACGCTGTCCACGTGTCGACCCCCGACCACTGGCATGCCGTGGCTGCCGTCACGGCAATGCGTCGTGGCAAAGATGTGTACTGCGAAAAACCGCTGGCCAATTCATTTGGAGAGAGCAAAGCAATTCGGGATGCCCAGATGCAAACGGGACGCGTTCTTCAGTGTGGCAGCCACGAACGATCCACCACGAATTGTCGGATTGCCGCCGAAGTCGTGCGGAACGGCTTGCTGGGCAAGATCGAAACGGTCCGTATCCAGATGCCTTGCGAACAGCAGCACCATCAGCAGGCCAAGAATACGACGACGATGCCTGAAACGACCGAACCGCCGGAGCACCTGAATTGGGATCGCTGGCAAGGTCCGGTGCAGCCCCGAGATTATTGGGCCGGAGGTTGCCATTTCTGGTGGCGTTTCATTCTGGATTTCGGGGGCGGTGAAATGACTGACCGCGGTGCCCACATCATCGATATCGCCCAATTGGGATTGAATCGAGACCAGTCAGGTCCGGTGAAATTTGAATCCCAGGGCAAGCAGATTCCCGGCAGTCCCTATGATGCGTTTTGGGATTACCAGTTCACCAATACCTATTCCGACGGGACTCAGTTGATTGGCTCTACCGCAGGCCCCCGCGGACTGAAGTTTGAGGGCACCGAAGGGTGGCTATTTGTTGCCATTCATGGTGGCAAACTGGAAGCGTCTGACCCGACGCTCTTGCCCGAATGTGTTCGTGATGGCAAACAGGCAACGGCGGATGATTCGATGCCCGACGATTGGAAAGTTCGGTTGGGGCGCAGTCCTGGGCACCATGCCAATTTCCTGGACTGTGTCCAGACGCGGGCGCAACCTGTGGCGACTGCCGAGATTGGTCATCGAACCGCTACGATTTGCCATCTGAACAATATCGCCATGCGGACGCGCCGGACGATTCATTGGGATCCGGTACGGGAAGTCTTGTTGAATGATCCCGACGCCGGCAAAATGCTGATCCCCGAGATGCGGGCACCTTGGACGGTATAAACAAATTGCTCGCGCTGCACGGCTGCCAATTCAGCATTTTAAAACAACATGCAACCCACTCTGGTTAAAACCCAACTTTACGATTCCGATCCTCAGAGTGCTGCCTCGTCCGAGCATCCATTGGTGGGTCTGCTGCGCGGCGGCAAACCTCAGTTTGATGACGAAACCACGGGGCTCCTTCGTTCCCGGCTGTTTGGCGCTTCGATTGCCATTGGCATCATTCTGGGACTTGCCTTCATCGGTAACTTCGTGGTCGGAAAGCATGTCCTGTGGTGGCTACGAGCCCTGTTTTTGGCCACGATGCTATCAGCGACTTTCCTGTTGCGGCGGCCCAATTGGACGTTGGTTCAATTGCGGATTTGGGAGCTGGTCATCTTTGGAATCTTCTTTGTCCAGCTGTTGATGATGATGGTCACGCGGTTGGTGGGGTATGCCGAAGCCGGTGATATCGGATCATTCGCTGGAGTCGAATTCGGGTACCTGGCGGCATTTTGCGTGTTGATATTGGCCTATGGGATTTTTGTTCCCAATGATTGGCGGCGCGGTAGCCTGGTGATCATACCACTGGCTATCGCTCCGTATGTGACGTTCTGGATCCTGGCTGCGCTGAACGAACAGGCCGCAGAACTGTTTCAGGGAATCGCCTATCGCAGTCCGATTCCGATTACCGGCATGGGGGCAGCGGTCGGGATTTATGGAACGCATACCATCAACAGTGTTCGTCAGCAGGCTTTCGAGGCCCGGCAATTTGGCCAGTACCAGCTGGGCAAACTGTTGGGATCGGGCGGCATGGGGCAGGTTTTTGAGGCCGAACATCTGATGTTAAAACGACCATGCGCGATCAAGTTGATCCATCCTGAAAACGCTGCACAAGATCGGGCGTTGGCAAGTTTTGAGAAAGAAGTCAAAGCAACTGCTCGATTGACGCATTGGAATACGGTCGAAATCTTCGACTATGGGCATACCGACGACGGCACATTTTATTACGTCATGGAATTGCTGAAAGGACTCAGCTTGCAGCAGCTGGTTAACCGGTTTGGACCGCTGCCGCCAGCACGTTGGGTCCACCTGTGGCGACAGCTATGCGATGCGTTGGAAGAAGCACACGCCATCGGATTGATCCATCGGGATTTGAAACCGGGCAATATTCAAGTTTCGCAATTGGGGACCAAGTACGATGTCGCCAAATTGCTGGATTTCGGATTGGTCAAGGAAACCGACCTCCAGGCCAATGCTGACCAGCCGACGACGTTCAGCGGTACACCGTTGTACATGTCGCCGGAACAAGCATTGCACTTTGATCGTGTTGACGGACGCAGCGATATCTATTCACTTGGCTGCGTTGCCTATTTTGCGCTGACGGGTCGGCCTCCGTTCCAAGGATCCGATGTGCTGGAAACGCTGAAGGCGCATGCGTTGGAAATGGTGCCCCCGGTAACACAATTAAATCCAACAGTCCCAGCTGATCTGGAAGCGATTGTACTCAAATGCCTGGCCAAAGATCCCTTCGATCGATACCAGAATGTCACAGAGTTGGGGCGAGCGTTGGATGGCTGCCGACCAGAGCCTGATTGGTCCAATGAAATCGCCGGCGCCTGGTGGGCAGGTATTCAAAACCTGATCCCGTCGGATGATGAAGATGATGAAATTTCCCCCGACGATCCAACGCGGCAGCTGCCGGGATGAGAATCCCCGGAAGGAATGGCGGTGACTAAAAGATATTACCGGCGATAAATCGACGACAAAAATCCTTGCTATACTGGATCCTGCCGCTTCCGACTTCGAGGGTTGCATGGACCAGGATTTCCAGGAATTAATTCGTCAGGTCGTCGCCGGCAATCAACAGGCTGCCGGGCAACCTGTCATTGGGAAATATCGAAGAAGCGGTCGAACAATTGGAGCCTGCCAAGGCAACTTGCGACGGGCAATTTCGATTGTTGAGCAAGCACTGTGAGAAGGGCAACCGCGGGCCGATTGGATTTCGTTTTCCAATTTCTGAATCGGGTCACTCACGATGTGCATCCCAGGCAAGGCGTTTACAAAACGGACTTGACACCGATTGCCAAATTGATGCAAGAGTTTGTCGATCGATTACGTGAATCCGCCGCAAGTCAAATCGACCAGCAAACGAATCGCTGACAATTTCCGTCAATGCCTAATCCTTACCAACCGTCGACCAGTCTGGAATCCTCGAGCGATGGACATCGGCATCCCCGTCGATTAAGCCGCCCGTTTTTGATCGTTTCGTTTTGCGTGATCGTTGTGTGGGTGATTGGGCTGGCAGTGGTTGGTTACCTCGGCGATTTTGCCGTCGTCGGAAGCCAAGCTCAGC
>CAZJEK010000148.1:0-13101 GCA_964545005.1 uncultured Pirellulaceae bacterium | reverse complement strand
GGCAATGGACAGCCGCTGGCACGAATGTGGCCACGGGACTGCGTTCAAGACGCCTTGGATGAACAACGTCGTCTACCAGATTGCGTCGTTCTGCATGGTCCGGAATCCCGTCACATGGCGTTGGAGCCATGCCCGGCACCATACCGACACGATCATCGTCGGCCGCGATCCCGAGATTGTGGCGATGCGACCACCCGCGCTTTTCCGTATCTTTCTGAACTTCTTCGGGATCATTGATGCTCTGACCGGCTGGAAGAGGATGTTACTGAATGCTGCTGGGCGCCTCGACACCGAAGAGGTGACGTATATCCCCGAACAGGAGCAGCACAAAGTCGTTTCAGTCGCGCGGATTTGGGTTCTGATCTACATGGCGACCATCGTGGTTGCAGTCGCCATGCAGTCGATCCTGCCTTTGATGGTGATCGGACTTCCGCGGCTCTACGGCGCGTGGCACCACGTGATGACAGGCATCATGCAGCACGCGGGCTTGGCCGAGAATGTTCTGGATCACCGCTTGAACAGCCGGACAGTCTATATGAACCCCATCAGCCGCTTCATCTATTGGAACATGAACTATCACGTCGAACATCACATGTTCCCGATGGTGCCATATCATCGGCTTCCGGAGCTGCACGAGAAGATCAAGCATGACCTTCCTGCGCCGAACGCATCGATCCTCGACGCATATAAGGAAATCTGGCCCGCTCTGAAGCGGCAGCTCCGCTACGAAGATTTCTTCATTAAGCGCGAACTGCCCGGATCGGCTCAACCTTACCGGGAAGATCTGCACGAGCAGGCGCTGAGCGTCCCGGCAGAATAACGAAAAACAAACCAGGGAGACTGACATGGCTGAGTGGATTGACGCCTGCGCAACTGATGACATCGACGAAGAGGATCTGATCCGCTTTGACCACGGTGACCGCACATTTGCGATCTATCGCAGCCCGAACGATGAATATTTCTGTACGGACGGGCTTTGCACGCACGAACAGGTGCATCTAGAGGACGGGTTGGTGATGGACTACGTTATCGAGTGCCCGAAGCATAACGGGCAGTTCGATTATCGCACCGGCGAGGCGAAACGTGCACCGGTTTGCGTCAATCTGGGCACGTATCCGGTCAAGGTCGAGGGCGACCGCGTCTTCGTCGAGATCTGACGTGTCCGGCATCGTCATTATCGGCGCCGGTGAGTGCGGGATCAGAGCCGCGGTCACCGCACGCGATACCGGGTATCAGGGCCCAATCACCGTCATCGGCGAGGAAACGGCGCTGCCCTATGAGCGACCGCCATTGTCCAAACCCGATGACTCAGGTGCGGTCGAAAAACCGATCACAACACTCGAGGCATTGTCGGAAAAGGCAATAGTGCTCAAATGTGGCGTCTCGGCTATCGCCATCAAACGGGATGCGCAGGAAGTTGTACTGTCGGAAGGCGGATCGCTCCCGTACGAGAAACTTCTTCTCGCAACCGGTTCGCGGCCGCGCCCGCTGAATTGCATCGGAGGAGATCGGGCGCTCGTGCTGCGTACGATTGAGGACGCGAACGCGATCTATGCCGCTGCCCGGACCGCAAAGCACGTCGTTATCGTCGGGGCAGGGCTGATTGGGCTGGAACTAGCCGCAGAGCTCAGGACACGTAATCTTAACGTCACAATTCTCGAGGCTGGACCGCGACCTCTGGGACGCAATGTACCCGAGCAGTTCGCGACCAAAATGGCGTTACGTCATCAGGGCGCGGGTGTCGGAATTGTCTGCAACGCCCAAATCGCCTCATGCACCGACAGCGGCGTCGTTCTGAACGATGGGCGTATTTTCGAAGCCGACTTGATCATTGCTGCGATTGGAGTTGTGCCGAATACCGAACTTGCCGCATCGGCCGGCCTGACGACCGAAAACGGTATCAGGGTCGACAGTCGGCTGATGACAGATGATCCGAACATATTCGCGGCGGGCGACTGCGCGGCAGTCAAGACTGCAGAAGGCACTTATCGGCGATATGAGACCTGGCAGAACGCGCAGGCACAGGGCGAGGTGGCTGGTCGCAATCTTGCGGGTGGCAACGCACTCTTCGACATACCGGTCTGGTTCTGGTCGGATCAATACGACCTGGGCCTTCAGGGCGTCGGCGATACCTCCGGATCACCGGCTGCGATCCGGGATCTGGGGAAAGATGCAGAAATGCTATTCTTCTTTGACGACGACGGTGCGCTTGTCGGGGCTGCGGGCCTCGGTCGGGGTAATGCGGTCGCAAAGGACATCAAGATTGCGCAGAGGTTGATCGGTGTCCGGTTGGATGCCGCCGCGTTGTCGGACCCAGGGCATAATCTGAAGAAACTGCTCAGGGCCGCCTGAGCGAAGGGAGGAAAAATGGGACTTTATCATAAGCGGCCCACGGTCGCCGACATCCGCGCGCTGAAGGGTAAGCGGACGCTTTCTATGCTCTACGTCGATACCCCCGACGAGGCTGCCGCTGCTGCGGAAGCCGGGATCGACATGCTTTCGATCATCGATCCGGTCTGGACACCCGAGATGCGAGAGGCGGCGGGGAACTGTTTCGTCCAGGTCGGTTTGCTCTACGGCGAACTCGTGACGCTGGAGGATTACCAGCGCGCCGCGCACCGCGCGATGCGGGTGGGCGGCGATTGCGTTTACTGCGCGTCTTCGCTTGGGACGATAAAGGCCCTGGCGGATGATGGTATTCCGGTCGTGAGCCATATTGGGTTGATCCCGTCGAAGGCGACATGGACGGGTGGCTTCAAGGCAGTAGGAAAGACCGCCGACAGCGCAATTGACGTCTTCAGACACGCGAAAGCACTCGAGGACGTCGGATGCTTTGGGGTGGAGCTAGAGGTCGTTCCCGACAGGATCGCCGCCGAGATCGCCAAGCGAACGAACCTCGTTCTTCTTGGCATGGGCGCTGGACCGCATGCCGATGCACAGTATCTGTTCGCTGAGGATGTTCTGGGCTACACACGCGGTCACAAGCCGCGCCATGCCAAGACCTATCGGGATTTTCGCGCGGAATTGGACCGCTTGCAGGAGGAACGCATCAATGCGTTCAAAGAGTTCGGTGCTGATGTTGCCAACGGCGCTTACCCAGCATCGGAACATTCCGTCGCAATCTCGGATGCGGAACTTGAAAAATTCACCGCGCGACTGGCTGCTGACTACGACACCTGATTTGACGGGGCTGATGACCACAAAACTCGTAAAGGCAAGGTGAATATCTGCCACAGCGCAATTGTGGCGCCCCGGACAGGTGGTACGGTCGCAGGTTCGGAAGACCCTTGGCGAAGGTTTGCTTGATCAGAGCGCATTGAACGCCGATGGAACCCAAGACAGTGGGTTACGGGACCCCTTCGTCCTCAGGCAAGCGGACCCAACCAGGAGATAGGAATGCCCGAATTCGATGTTTTAGTTGTTTTTTTCGCTGCTTCGGTTGCACTCGGGCTCGCACCCGGACCGGACAACATTTTTGTTATTACTCAATCCGCACTTTACGGGCGACTTGCGGGACTGGTTGTGACCTTGGGTTTGTGTACCGGATTGCTTGTTCACACCACTGCAGTCGCGTTCGGCATAGCCGCCGTTTTTGCAGCGTCATCGATGGCCTTCAACGCAGTGAAGTTTCTGGGGGCCGCCTACCTTATGTATCTCGCATGGCAAGCGTTCAGAGCGGGCACAACGAGCCTTTCGGTGAAGCAATCGAACAACCCGAGTCTGGCGCAACTTTATTTTCGCGGGATCGTGATGAATGTCACAAATCCGAAGGTCGTCATTTTCTTTCTCGCCTTCCTACCGCAATTTGCAGACCCGTCCGTGGGCCCCTTGGCGCCGCAATTGTTAATCTTTGGTTGCGTTTTCATATGTGCGACGGTCCTCATTTTCGGCTCCGTGGCATGGGGATCGGGCTTCTTGGGCAAGTGGCTGAGGGCTTCGCCGGCCATTCAAATGGGCCTGAATCGCGTCGCAGCTGTGGTTTTTGTTGGCTTGGCCGTCAGGCTGGTCACGGCTGAACGCTGAGTGTTTTCCAATAAAATGGTCGCCAAGTATCCCAAGGAGATAAAAACGTCTGCGATGCGCCTTTTCATAGTAGATACTTTGGCAACAATCGTTTTCTTCACTGCTGTCGCAAGTTTCTCTGAACTGGTCATCGCAGGGATGGACCCGGAAGAGGTTCTGACCACGCGGATTTTGATGGTTCCAATAATGATCGCAACGGCACGTCCCTACACGGGTTGGCGGGACTGGCTTTTGAGGCGCGTTGCCCCTCGTAAGCGCCTGACTACGACCATTGTCGACATCGTGGCATTTCTCACCTTTCAGGGCCCGGTTTATGGTGCCACTCTATTAATGGCCGGCGCCAGCTTTGGAGAAATGGGTGCGGCCTTAGGATCGGCTATCATTTTCATGATCTTGCTGGCTCGACCTTTTGGAGTCTTCATCGAATTGGTGCGAGGCAAAGTTGGCCTTCGTAGCGAATAGTATCGCCGTCCTATCGGAAAAATCGTTTCGCTCTCGGATGAGATCATTTGGCCAATGCTGTTTTTACAGCAATCACTCGAGTGGAATTTCAAAATGTTACCTGCGACTGAGTAACACTTCGTCACAATCGAATAGCCGTTTCCCTGTCGAGTTATCCCCGAGAAGTGACTTGGAAGCTTTGATTGACACCAATTCAACAGCGCTACTTGAACTATGCCCGCCCGCTCGTTCTCAACTGGCGTAATACAGCGCAGGCAGCGCCCCGAAGGGTCGCCTCCGTTCTTGACATGATCTCGACACGATCAAACTGGTCCGGGTTTTCGGCTAACACCTTGCGAAGCGAGGCCCCAAATGCTTGCCGTAACTCTGTCCCAATATTGATCTTGGCGATGGGCGTTCGGGTTGGCAGGTTCTGCCGGTCTTCCAAGGCAAGGCCGGACCCGCCGTGGATGACCAGCGGTACCCGGCTTTGCCGCGAGATCGCCGTCAAGCGTTCCTGGTCCAAGGACTGTGAAGGGCGGGTTTGAAGATGCACATTGCCAACCGAAACCGCCAAGGCATCGACGCCGGTTTCGGTCACGAAAAAGCTGACGTCATCAGGGTCCGTTCCGGCAGACGCCGCGCCGTCGGCATATCCGACAAAACCGAGCTCGCCCTCGCAGGACGCGCCGAACTGACGGGCCAGCTCAACCACGGCTTTGGTCTGCGCGATATTGTCGGCCAGTGGCAAGCGAGAACCGTCATACATCACCGAGGTGAACCCGCACTTCAACGCCTCCTCGCATTCTGCAAGCGATTGACCGTGGTCCAGATGCGCCACCACAGGCACAGAGGCCGTTTCTGCCAAGTGCAGGAACATGGCGGCAAGGACAGGCAGCGGTGTATGCGCGCGGCAGGACGGTCCTGCCTGCAAGATGACCGGCGCGCGCTCGGCCTCAGCCGCGTTGACATAGGCTCGTGCGTCTTCCCAGCCCAGACAGACGAAGCCGGGCACGGCGTAACCGTCGGCATTGGCCTGCGGCAAGATATCGTTCAGCGTTGCCCGCGTCATTTGAACTTGGCGACCATATCCATGATGCCGGGGATCGTGTGCAGCTGCTCTGCATGGGTGGGCTGGAAATACTGCTTGAGCGACCGCTGGGACAGGCCGCCGAGAATCGTGAAATAGTACATTTCATATCCCGGCAACGCACAGCAGGGGTGATAGCCCTTGTCGATCAGAACGGTCGAGCCATCCATGATATGGTAGGCATCGCCCGGTTCGTTATCGACACGTTGCAACATCTGCAGTCCCGATCCGTAGTTTGGCTTGAAGCGAAAGTTGTAACACTCGTCATGCCGTGTCTCGTCAGGCAAGCGATCCGTATCGTGTTTGTGGCTCGGAAACCCCGACCAACCGCCAGCACCCACGGTGAACAGCTCGCTCACCAGAAGGCGACCCACTCGGTCGTGGTGGCCAGCACCAAGAATGTGTTTGATCTTGCGGTGGGTCTTGGTGTCGTCAGAGCCGTATTGCACGAGGTCGAGATCTGCCGCACGCACCGCGAAAGGCGTCAGCGTGTCAGCAAATTTTGCCCCGGCAATGAAGGTTTCCGTGTCGGTGCGGGCCGTCATGCGCGCGCCGGTATCGGTTGGAACGTAAACGCCCTCAGGATCGCCGTCCCAGACATCTGCGCCGCGATTTCCGATGTCCGCAAAGGTCTCGCCGCCGACCTCGACAGTGACGGTGCCGGTGGCCGGCACGATGCAGGTTTCATACCCGGCGACGCGATAGTCAAAGGTCTGACCCGCCTTTAGCTTGATGATATTGAAATAGGTCAGGGGAACATGCGCATCGTCCACATCGACGATGGGGCGATTGGCATTGTCGTGGGGAGGAATGTGCATCGGAAACCTGCCTTATGTCTGAAGGGCATTGGAAGAGAGAAACTGCGCCAGCTCATCCGCCGTGGGCATGGCGGGCGCGCAACCGACGCGTGATACGACAAGTGCCGCGGCTGCCGAGCCCCTCTCGACGGCGCCTGCAACCGTCAATCCGGAGGCCAACCCGCCAAGGAACCCGGCCATGAACGCGTCGCCCGCGCCCGTCGGCTTGAGCGCTTGGGTCTTGAAGATACCGGTGTTGACCTCACCATCGCGTGTGATGGTGACCGCGCCTTTTTCGCCCATTTTGTAGACGACGATCTTCGCTGTATCGGCCGCCAGCGCGCGGGCCTTGGACAGACCCCTGTCATAGCCCCCGGCCATAAATCCGAATTCCTCGTCATTGCCGATGATGACATCGCAAAAGGTGGCTGCGTGGCTCAGGACCTGTTCGGCCTCATCTGCCGACGTCCAGGTGTAGGGGCGATAGTCTATGTCGAACACGATCGGCACGCCCGCTGCCTTGGCCAACGCGAAGGCTTTCAAGGCCGCGCTGCGCGACGGTTCTGCGGCCAACACCGTTCCCGTCGTCACCATGGCCTGGAACGCGGAGTAGGGCAGGGCGCAGACGTCCTCCTCGGTCATCTCGAAATCAGCGGCGCCGTTGCGGTAGATCACCGATTGTGTGTCCTGAACCCGTGTCTCGACGACGGCCAGCGAGTTGCGCGCCTCTCCTCCGACCGACCGGACGAATTGGTCTTCTATTCCATACGCCGCAAGCTGCGCGCGACAAAACCGGCCCACGGCATCATCTGACACGCAGGTGACGAGCGCGGCCCGCAGCCCCTGTCGGCACAACCCTGCCGCAATATTCGCCGACGATCCGCCAAGAGCAGCTGTAAAAGCCGTTGCAGAGTCAATCGTGGAGCCTGGAGGATCGGCATAGAGATCCATCCCGGCGCGGCCCATGATCAGAAACCCAGTCGCATCCCGTTTCAAAATATCCATCAGTTGAAACTGGCCTTTTGCCGTTGCCCAAATTCACGGCGCAGGATATCGGTTTTGCAACCGGTTGCAATATGAGTTGGGCATGGCAGAGATCGGAATAGGAATTGTTGGTGGCGGCTATATGGGCAAGGCCCATTCCGTTGCGATGTCGGCGGTCGGCGCCGTTTTCAACACGCGCCTGAGGCCGAGGCTGGAAATGATCGCCGCAACCAGTGCGGCCAGTGCGGAACGCTATGCCAAGGCGTACGGGTTTCGCCGATGGTCGGACAATTGGCGGGCCTTGGTCGAAGACCAACGGGTCGAAGCGATCGTCATCGCGTCGCCACAGGACACCCATCGCCAGATCGCCGAGGCCGCCTTTGCATTGGGAAAGCCGGTGCTGTGCGAAAAGCCGCTGGCCGACACGCTTGATGATGCTCGCGCGATGGTCGCCGCGGCAGAGGCGTCGGGCGTCGTGAACATGACAGGCTTCAACTACATCCGAACCCCGGCAAGCCAATTTGTGCGTCAGTTGCTGAAGGACGGTGTTCTCGGTGAGATCAGATGGTTCCGGGGCGAGCACACCGAGGATTTCCTTGCCGATCCTGACACGCCCTTCAATTGGCGCTGTGCGGGACGGGCCAACGGAAACATGGGCGACCTTGCCCCGCATCCCATCAATGCAGCACTGGCGTTGATGGGGCCAATCACGCGGGTGATGGGCGAGGTGGAAACGGTCGTGGCGAACCGGCCTGGCGGGGCCGTGACAAACGACGATCACGCGCAGATCATGTGCCGGTTTGCGTCCGGCGTGATGGGGCATATCTACTCGAGCCGTGTCTCGACCGGGCGCAAGATGGGCTATGCTTATGAAATCACGGGGAGCAAGGGCGCCATCCGTTTCGATCAGGAGGATCAAAACGCCGTCTGGCTGTATCTGGCCGAGGGGCCGGAGGCGACACGCGGCTTCCGCAAGATCCTGACCGGCCCCGCCCATCCCGATTTCGAGCCGTTCTGCCAAGGACCCGGCCATGGGACGGGCTACCTCGATCAGATCATCATCGAGGCCAAGGATTTCCTGACCGCCATCGACACGGGCCAGTCGGTCTGGCCCACGTTTCGCGACGGGTTGGAAGTCGCGGAGGTGGTCGAGGCCGTTATCCAATCCGCCGAGCAATCGCGTTGGGTGGACGTTTCGGACGTTGGAGGGCTGCAAACATGACGATCCGGATCGGAAACGCACCTTGTTCATGGGGTGTGGAATTCGCGGATGACCCGCGCAACCCGACTTGGCAGCAGGTTTTGCAAGACTGTGCAGAGGCCGGGTATCGCGGAATTGAACTTGGCCCAATCGGCTTTATGCCCGAGGACCCGGACATTTTGGGCGACGCGCTGGCCGAACATGATCTTTCGCTGATTGGCGGCGTGGTGTTTCGCCCGTTTCATGATCCGTCAAAATGGGACGAGGCCCGCGACGCGGCAATTCGGACGGCCCGGTCGCTGTCCGCTCACGGGGCGCGCCATTTTGTGCTGATCGATTCCATATCGCCGCGCCGCGCACCAACAGCGGGGCGTGCTGACGAGGCGGAACAGATGCCGCCCGACGAATGGCGGGCCTTTGTCGGCCGGATCAAGGAGGCCGCACAAATCGGCGCCGATCACGGGCTTCTTCCGTCGATCCATGCCCATGCCGGCGGCTTTGTGGATTTCGAGCCCGAGCTTGAGCGGCTTCTGGACGAGGTTGATGAGGCGCTTTTGAAAATCTGCTTTGACACCGGCCACCATTCCTATGCCGGCTTTGATCCGGTGGCCGTCCTCAAACGCCACGTTGACCGCGTGTCCTACATGCATTTCAAGGATATCGATCCGTCGGTAAAGGCCGATGTCGTCGCCAACAGAACGGATTTCTACAAGGCCTGTGGCCAAGGGATTTTTTGTAACCTTGGTCAGGGTGATGTGGATTTCCCCGCGGTGCGGAAAATTCTGACCGATGCCGGCTTTGACGGCTGGTGCACGGTTGAACAGGACTGCGACCCCACACTTGACGTCTCGCCGTTGGACGACGCGCGGGCGAACCGGTCGTATTTACGATCCATCGGCTTCTGAAGGAGGAAGGCCATGAGCAAACTGAACTGGGGCATGATCGGCGGGGGTGAGGGCAGCCAGATCGGGCCGGCGCACCGGCTGGGAGCCGGCCTTGACGGCTTGTTCGCATTCACCGCAGGGGCGCTGGATCATCGGCCGGACGAAGGCCGGGCCTATGGGCGGCGGCTGGGGCTTGCCGCTGACCGCTCCTACGGCGATTGGCGCGAAATGCTGGAGGGTGAGACAGGCCGCGAGGACCGGATCGACCTTGTCACCGTCGCGACGCCCAACGCGACGCATTTTGAGATCACCAAGGCGTACCTCAAGGCGGGCTTTCACGTCCTGTGTGAAAAACCCATGACGATGACCGTAGCCGAAGGCGAAGAGATCGTGGACTTGGCCCGAGAAACCGGCCGCATTTGCGCTGTCAACTATGGCTACACGGGCTACAGCCTTGTGCGCCATATGCGCGCCATGGTGGCCCGTGGCGATCTCGGGGCGATCCGACTGGTGAAGGCCGAGTTCGCGCATGGCCACCATGCCGACGCCGCCGATGCCGACAACCCGCGTGTGCGCTGGCGCTACGATCCGGCACAGGCAGGGGTCAGCGCCCAATTCGCCGATTGCGGTATCCATGCCTTGCACATGGCCAGCTTCGTTATTGGTCAACAGGCCGAGAGCCTGTCCGCTGACACGGTCAGTTGCATTGCCAGCCGTGAGCTTGAAGACGACGCGATGGTAAACTTGCGGTTCGACGGTGGCGCCGTCGGCAGGCTTTGGACCTCATCCATCGCCATCGGTCGCCAACACGGTCTGACCTTGCAGATATTCGGCGAGAAAGGCGGCTTGCGCTGGAGCCAAGAGCAGCCGAACCAGCTCTACTGGATGCCGCTTGGGCAAAACCTGCAGACCATCGAGCGCGGCCAAGCCGGGCTGTCGCCCGAGGCGGACCGGACCAGCCGGGTGACCGTTGGCCATGCCGAAGGCATGCCACTGGCCTTTGCCAATATCTACGCCGATCTTGCCGAAGCCATTACAGCGCGCAAAGAAAACCGTGATCCCGACCCAGCGGCGACCCTTTATCCGCGCGCAGAGGATGGGTTGCGATCGATGGCGGCGGTCTTTGCAGTCGCTGAAAGCGGCAAGGCGGATGGCGCCTGGACCGACGCCCGCCCGCCTATGTTTCGCTAGCCCGGCAGTCTGAGCGTCTTACGTTCTGCAAGGCTGAACGGCAGTAGCCGATGGTCTGGCACGGCGTCGGGATCGGCGATGCCGCTTTCAATAAGCGCGACCGCTGCATCTACGATGGCATTCAGCGGCTGAATGATGGTGGTCAGCTCGATCCCAGACCATCCGGCCATCGCCATGTCGTTCAGCCCCAAGAGGCCCAGATCCTGCGGAACTTGCAGGTTGGCAGCCCGTGCGGCTTGCAGCGCACCCACTGCAATCACGTCATCGCCACAGAACCACGCATCAACCGGTTCTTGCTTGAGGGCCACGTTCATCGCTTCAAATCCCGCAGTGTAGGAATAGTCTTCTGCGAAATGGACGGGTGCAGCTTTCCCAAGGCTATTCAGCGCGGATTTGAATCCGTTCAGGCGTTCCTGAGTGGTTGTCGCGTGCTCGGGACCGCCGAGAAACCCCACCGTGTCATAGCCCCGCGCCAAAAGGGTTTGGGCCGCAAACCGCCCGGCAGCCTCATTGTCGATACCGGCGAAGGCCGTCCCGGTTATTGGCGACGACCATCCGAAAGCATGCACAACCGGGATCCCCGCGTTCTGGAATATGGTCGCGAATTGCGGCGGCAATGTTGAGGAGGCCACGATCACCCCGTCGACGCTGTATTGCTGAAGCTTCTTCAGCGACGTCTCAGCGTCTGCAGCGTCGGACAGGTTTAGCAGCATGGGGCGTAGATCAGCGTCTTGCAGGGCACGGGTAAATGCGTCGAAGATCTCAAGAAAATAGGGGTTCGTGAAATTGTTGGAAATCAGCCCGATCAGTTTGGTGCGACCCGTCGTCAGGCTAGAGGCTAGCACGTTCGGCTGATAGCCAAGGTCCCGCGCGGCTTTTTCAACCCTGGCACGCATCGAGGACGAAACCGACGCACCCGGAGTAAATGTTCGGGAGACCGCGGATTTGGATACACCGGCCCGAACGGCGACATCTTGCAGCGTGATGGCCATGAGTTTCTACCTCTCGCGTGTGACTGATTTGATAGCCTCGCGGCGTTGCAGACAAGCCCTGCCGCGTTTCGCGACACCGCAAAACGGGGCGCCTGGTAGGGCGTGATGCGCAGGTCGGCGATCCATCAGGGCGCGCGTCTTACGTTTGCATGAAGTGTTCGCGCTCATTGCGCACCATCTCATCAAGCAATTGGACAACAGCCTGCACCCGGCGCGCAACGCGAAGGTTTTCGTGCCAGACGATCCAATAACTTCGGGTCACGGACACGTCGGGGAAGAGCCGCGTCAAGCCGGGCACACCCGACGCCATGAAGTCGTGGCAGATCCCGATCCCGGCGCCAGCGCGCACAGCCTCGAATTGACCGATGGCGGTTGAGACCGCGATATCGGACCGCCAGTCGCGCACAAATTCCTGCGTGTAATTGAGCTCCGGGCTGTAGATCAGATCGTCGACATATCCGATCAACGTATGGGATTTGAGCGTATCGATCGAACGCGGCGTCCCGGCGCGGGTCAGGTAGTCCTGCGATGCATAAAGCCCTAGAGAGTAGTCGACGAGTTTCTTGACCCGCAAGCGTCCTTTTTTCGGACGCCCGACCATGATCGCAAGATCGGCCTCCCGCTCGGACAGTGAGAAACTGCGCGGCACCGGAACGAGCTGCACCCGAAGGTCGGGATACGCGTCGCGAAACCGACCGAGTCGCGGCGCAAGAAACGCGCTGCCGAACCCGTCCGGTGCACCGATGCGAATGGTTCCAGAGACCGTGTCACGACCCCGCAAACGCGCGGTGCCGTTCAGCACCTCGGCTTCGATGCGTTCGGCAACTTCGAACAAAGCCACCCCGTCCTCTGTCAGGGTCGAGCCACGTGGTGTCCTCTCCAGCAAGCGCGTGCTGATGGCGTCCTCCAAGGCAGCAATGTGGCGGCTGAGGCGGGCTTGGCTGACGCCAAGTCTGGACGCTGCACCCAGCATCTGCCCCTCGCGCGCCACGGCGAGGAAGTATCTCAAATCATCCCAGTTCATGTCTACATTACTGCATAACGGATCACCATATTTGTCTGTTTATATGCGAAATCAAAAGAGCGATAGAGCCTTTGACAAACGGAGGAGATATCCATGACCGAGATCGCACACTTCATTGACAACGCCCGCGTCGCGGGAACCTCTGGCCGCAGCCAGCCGGTTTTCAACCCGGCCACCGGAGAGGCGGAGAAGACCGTGGCACTCGCGTCCACGGACGAAGTGAACGCCGCCGTTGCGTCCGCAAAGACAGCGTGGGCAACTTGGTCGAAAACACCGCCGCTTCGCCGCGCGCGCATCCTTGACCGGTTCAAGATGATCCTGTGGGATCGGGCGGATCAGTTAGCGGAAGCCATTTCTGCCGAACATGGCAAAACCCATGATGATGCCGTGGGTGAGGTGACCCGTGGGCTCGAGGTCGTCGAATTCGCCGTCGGCGCGCCCCACTTGCTGAAAGGGGACTACACCGAAGATGTG
>CAZJEK010000147.1:0-13116 GCA_964545005.1 uncultured Pirellulaceae bacterium | reverse complement strand
GACCTGATCGCCCAAGCCTCCGAACAGCCTGAAATCATTACTGCCGAATGTGACCTGACGCTGGTGGAAACCGCACGAACGCACTGGCCATTTTTTCGTGATCGTCGCATCGACGCCTACCAAGGGTTGACGCAGCGGTGGGGAAGCTAATGAACCCGCCCACGACTCCGGTCTTTCCGCTGAGGATGCCAGCCGAATGGGAGCGGCAAAGTACGATCTGGTTAACTTGGCCCGACAATATCGAAACCTGGCCCGACAATCGCGTGGAAGCTCAGATTGAGTTTACAGCGCTGGTCCATACCCTGGCTCAGGCCATCCCGGTTCAAGTGCTGGTCAACCAGTCCAGTTTGGCGGTGGCTCAGCGTAACTTGATTCGACCCGATACAGCCAATGTTGGGTTGGTCGATATTCCGACTAACGATGCCTGGGCCAGAGATTACGCTCCGACGTTTGTCCTGGACGCAACTGGACAACAGGTCGCCATCGACTGGGAATACAACGCCTGGGGAGGCAAGTATCCTCCGTTTGAAGACGATCAGCAGGTTGCCAGAAAAGTTGCTGCCGGGATGAATTTGCCTCGCTTCGAACCCGAATTGTGCTTCGAAGGTGGGGCGATCGAGGTCAATGGACAGGGACTGGTCTTGTCCACGATCAGCTGTGCCGGTGATCCCAATCGCAATTCCGAGGGTACCGAAGCCGAGCGGTTAGGTCGGTTTGAAAATGCGTTTGAGCGTTACCTGGGAGCCCAGCATACCATCTGGTTACCCGGCGACTCGATCGCGGGTGATGATACCGACGGGCATATTGATCAACTGGCGCGGTTCACAGATCCAACCACCCTGGTCTATGCCTGGTGTGAGGACCCATCGGATCCACAATCCAACGGCTTGGCGGCCAACCTGGACGCGCTACGACAGGGCCTGGACTCATTGCCGGGCACCACTGACTGGCGATTGTTTCCGTTGCCGATTCCGGAACCGATTGAGTTGCACGGTCGACGAGTGCCGGCGAGCTATTGCAATTTTCTGATTACCAACGACCTGGTCGTCGTACCGCAGTTCAGTGTTCCCCAAGACGAGATTGCCATCAAGACGCTGGAATCCTTGTTTCCGGCGCGTCACGTGATGGGATTGCCCAGCCGAAACCTGTCGGTCGGGTTGGGGTCGTTTCACTGCCTGTCACAGCAAGTGCCGGCCGGCGGCTAAGAGATGCTTGGGATCTCAGATCTCAGACTTTACATCTCAAATTTCTAAATTCAGATCACAAATTTCACATCAAATCTACCGTTTGTACTGACAACAATCGGTCGGACAAACGTCCCAGTTGGGCGGATACTGGCCAATTGCCTGTTTTTCTTTCTGTCCCAATCGCTCCTCCACGAGGTCAATGATCATCCGGACGAATAACGGGTGGGTCCCCACGGTCTGGGCTCGGACCATGTTGATCCCCAACTCCTGGCAGACTTGTTGTGCTTCGGTGTCGAGGTCAAATTTGACTTCCATGTGGTCGGAAATGAACCCGACCGGCATGATCACCAGATCTTGCACTTGCCTGGTTTCGTTTAGCGATTGAATGTGATCGCAAACGTCTGGTTCGAGCCATGGTTGGTGAGGCGGTCCACTGCGACTTTGGTAAACCAGTTCCCAGGTCTGTTGGCCGACTTGCTGCATGACCAGTCGGCAGGTTTCCTGCAATTGCTGTTGGTAATCGCAATAGTCGGCCATCGAGTTGGGAATGCTATGGGCGGTGAACAGGATATGAGCTGACTCTCGATTCGATTCGGCGATCTTGGATAATGCGGCATTCACTCTGGCCGCACTGGCTTCGATAAATAGCGGGTGGTTATAGCCCATCCGCAATTTTTCGATTGCCGGAGCAGCACCTCCCAATTCACTCTGTGCGGCCGCAATGTTTTCCCGGTACTGTCGGCACCCCGAGTAGCAACTGAACATCGAAGTAAAGAACGCCAGTGATCGCCGGATTCCGTCCTGATGCATCTGCTGCAATGTTTCGTTCAGCATCGGGTGCCAATTTCGATTGCCCCAGTAGACCGGCAATTGAATATCACGACGTTCGAGTTCCTGTTCAATCGCTTGCAATAACTCTCGATTTTGCTGGTTGATCGGGCTGACACCGCCGAAGTGCTGATAGTGCTCAGCCACTTCCAGCATTCGCTCGCGGGGTACATTCTTGCCGCGGAGCACGTTTTCGAGAAACGGAATGACGTCATCGGGGCCATCCGGACCGCCGAACGAAACCAGCAGCAATCCGTCGTAGGTTTCGGACGCAGGTGAAGCTTGATCGGATGAAGGTTGCTCGTTCATGATTGTTTGATCGTTGGGGCGGTCAGTAATGATTCGGAAACTTGGCTGGGAATCAGGATGGCATACGGCAGTTGGTCGTGGGGAAATCGGCAACAGGCAGCTCGAAACCAGCCTTCGACGGCCAGGGCATTTTCTTCGTCAAGAACCGAAAAATGGTAGTCCACCTGTTTTCCGTCCAAGTCGACCAGCTCCAGTACCACTTGGACCTGCTGGCCACAGGTCAACGGCTGGTAAATTTGAATCTCCGAACGCAGGCGAGGAAAACCAATCGTTCCTTTCTCGTCCTGAAGCACAACGCTCAATCCGCGGCTACGGAGAAACGCATACTCGGTTTCTTCCATCATGCGGACATATGCCGAAAAATGCATCAGTCCGGTGGCGTCGGTGTCGACCAACCGGACTTCGCGGGGGAACTGAAACCGGGCCAACGGGGGTTTGTCGGTATGGCCCCGGTTTAAATTTTTCGTCATTGCGTCCATCATGGTCGATATGGAACCGTCAGATTTTCATTGGCACAACAAAGCCGCCTGGGATCGCCTGGCTCGGTCCGGCGACCGTTTGGCTCGTCCGGCACGGGACATTGATTTTGCAGATCCATTGGCGTCCGTCGATGGGCCCGGCTGGCTGGGCGGCAATATTTCTGGTCAACGTGTCTTATGCCTGGCCGCAGGAGGTGGCCGGCAGGGGCCAATCTATGCCGCCGCTGGTGGAATCGTGACCGTCGTCGATATCAGCCCCGCGATGTTGGAGCTGGATCGAAGGGTGGCCGCGCAACGAGGCCTGAAACTGGAAACGGTGGAAGCCTCGATGGACGATTTGAGGTGCCTGGATGATCAATCGTTCGATCTGGTGATTCACCCGGTCAGTACGTGTTATGTACCCGACATCGGAGCCGTCTATCAAGAAGTGGCCAGAGTCACCAAACCCGGAGGGTTGTATATCAGCCAGCACAAACAACCAACCAGCTTGCAAGCTTCTGTACAAACGCAAAACGGAGCCTACCAGATTCGATTTGGATACTATCGCGATCAGCCGTTGCCGACCAATGAAGCTCCCAACTTGATTCGCGAACAGGGAACGCTGGAATACATTCATCGCTGGGAACAGTTAATTGGAGTAATGTGCCAGGCTGGATTTGTCGTCGAAGCCTTGACCGAACCGTGCCACGCCAAACCCCAAGCCGCCGTTGACCAGTTTGCTCATCGATGCCAGTTCCTGGCCCCGTATGTTCGCATCAAGGCGCGACGGACCGGGGATGGGTCCGACCGGCAAATCATTTTTTGAACGACTTTCCAGCTGAACGGTTTTTGCGCTGAGTTTGAATTTTCGATTGACTCGTTTTCTACAAAACGCATCTTTCTGATCATGTAAATCTTGTCCATCCTGTCATTTCTTGGACCCTGTCTCAGCATGAACAGCGTATGCAAGGTGCGTCTTGAAGTTTGACAGGATTCTCAGGATCGACAGGATCGACGAGATGCCCCCGGTGTCGGTGCCCGGTTTCCCACATCCATGGGCTGGATTTATTTTTTCAGTTGATCTTGAAGCCACGTATCAATCGACCTCCGGCGGCGGTTTTCTCTTAGCCGCTGACGGCGTAATCGGGCAACCTGCGCTTGCGCAGCAGCTAAACCGTGTTCCGATTTCCGCATCGCTTCCCGGGCGTAGTGCAAGACCGTCGGGTAGTCGCCTGCAGCCAGCGCGGTCCGAGCCTGGTCCAACTCGGCAGCTCCTGGTCGACCAACGACCACAGTGTTGAAATCGCCACGCCATTGGGTGCATTGGAAGTGCTTGCTGGTCGCCTGATCCAAAACCTCGATCGCTTGACGAGCGGATTCCAGTTCTCCACGCAGTCGAGCATTCAGCGTGGCCAGGTCAATATGAACGCGTGACATCTCTTCTTCCAGTTGTTGCCAATCCCGATCACCGGATTGCAACCTGGTTTCCATTGATGCAAGCTGGTCTCGCAGGCGGTCGGCAAGCTGTTGATCGGATTTCAGCTGCTGCGAATCGGGAATGTTGTCATTGTGGCTGTTGCGAACCAGGGCCTCAGTAACGCGCAATTCCGCCTTGGCTGCTTCCTGGGCAGACTGGAATTCCTGGTAGGCAACCGAACCTAACAGAAAATCTGCTTTCAGCGACTCCAACTCTTCATCCAGCTGCTCAATCGTTTTCCGATCAGAAACCGGATCCATTCGTTTGCCGGTCGGCCGTTGTTGTTCAGCAAAATCGTTGACCGCCTGCTTCCACGCTTCGCTGCGGTCGGTCAACTGGGCATCCTCTGCCTGGCGGGCCAACGAATCGATCTCAGCCAATTCCGTTTGGAAGCGGGCCAGGTTCGCACGATTTTCTGACTCCCATTGCTGAGGCCGTTGGCAGAGTTCAGCAAACTCAACTAATTCCTGGGCCAATTGTTCCAGATCCAATTGCAGCAGGTCGAGTCGATTGCATCCTTCGAGAATCCGCGCCGATTCGTAGTCTCGAATGGCCTCCTGGCATTGGCGATCCAGTTGCCGTTTCCAATCTTCCAGCAGATCGAGTTCGCCGGCCAGCGTCTGCTCATCGCCATCCCCAGCCAGGGATTCAAACCCCAACGAGGTGACGATCAGTGAGGATCGTTCAAACTGCTCGGTCAGTTGTTCAACCTGTTGGCCGAGGGACTGCAGATCGCCCGTCAGTTTCTCCAGCTGTGTTTCCACCGTCTGTTGCGATCCAGGAAATGCCTCCAATGCCGCCAGGGAATCACTGACAATCCGATCAGCCTGATCGAGTTCGACTTCAATTTCGGAGACCGCCAATTGGGCCAGGTCGAGATTTCCTTTGTCAATTGCTGACTGAGCACTGAGCAATTGTCGGTGGGCGCGTTGGAGTTCGTCGTCCGGGCTGTAATCCGATTCCCGCAACGACTGTGAATCAGAAACGTGCAGCTGTTGGCCGATTCGCCCGCGAGCCTGATCGACTTCCTGCTTCATCGTTGCGATTGCTGGCTCAAACTGACTGTCCAATTGGTCCTGGAGTTCTACCAGTCGAACCAATTTGGAATTCAGATCGGAAACCTCCTGCCGAACTTGTTCTGCCTCCTGGCTGACGTCCTTTGTCGCCGCCTGCTTGAGCAATTGGCCGGCTTTGTCTGCCAGGGTTCGCAACTGTCGCTGGACCCAACGAGTCGATCGGTGAGCGGCAACCAGCTGTTGCTCAAGCTCATGAAATTGATCCAGGCGAGTTTTCTGCAAATCATCGACAACCTGGGCGATCGTCAGCACACCTGCTAAACGACGCTCCAATTCGGGAATGGATTTCTGTTGAGCGTCAAAAGGGTCGCGCTGTATGTCTTGCAGGCAAGATTCGATATCTCGTTCAAATTCGGGGATCAGTTTTTCAGCAATGGTCGAGGTGGCAAAACGCAGCAGCGACCGTTGCCGATCAGAACGGTATTCCTGATGGCTAATCGCGACATCCAGTTGCTGTAATTGTTCCAGCTGTTGTTGAGCGGGCTGCAATTTTGACTGGGAATCAGCCAGCACCGATTCATATTCATTCAGATTGGTGTCGGCAACGTTTTGATAGTTGTGAAAATGCTGGAAAAACATCGGGATCGTGACTTGATCCGACGGCGGATCCTGATCGTGCCCTGGCAATCGTGGGACCGACAGCGGAGTCCCTTCCAGCAGGTTCAAGCAATGTAGATACCGCGATGAATTCACCATGTTGGCCGCTTGTGCCAACGGGCCGACGGGAAATAGCAACGAGTCGGCGTCGGCCATAACCGCTTGCAAATCAGCCGACATGCGTTTGAGCGTTTCCACTTGATCCAGAACCAGCTGACCTTGCTCCAGCGTGGCGCCGGAAAAACCGTCGGCGGTGAGTTGCTGTCGGGTTCCAATTACCTGTTGGACGCGATCCAGCAAATGGCTGAATTGCTCCAGGGTCGGACCGGCCTGATTGGCAACCTGAGCGGCAGCCTGATGAGCTCGTTGGAGCGTTGGCTTCCGCTTGCGATTGAACCGAATGGCCAAAATGCAGGCGACAACCAGCAATGCGATCCAGACGAGGTAATTGAACATTTGTTGTCGCTGTTAAGGTTTTCTAGACACGAAGCTTGTCAATCTGACTCGGGTTTCCAGGAGCGTGTCGTTTGGGTAATCGAGCGAGGGAAGTTAATCTTCAGAAAATTCTTCTTAATCGCTAAAGTTTATCAAGTTTACCTGATCTCGAAGACGATAACTTCATTCAACTGTGCGGGGGGCACGACCACTTCAGGCTGCGCTATGGCGACCGTGATCCCCGACAATTCAACTGCTCGCACCGGCTTTGTCGGCTGGTTCGTCAACTGGGCCTCGAATTGGGGTGAGTTAGCGATTAACGGCGTCGTTGCCCTGGGCGATTTCAGCTTGTTTGTGATTCAGACAATGATCTGGATGGTCACCCGATTGCCGCGTAGCGAAACGGTTTGGCCCAATTTCTATCGGGTTGGTGTTTCCAGCCTGCCCGTGGTTGCTTTGACTGGGACCTTTATCGGAATGGTATTGGCCGTTCAAAGCTATTTCCAGTTTCGTCAATTGGGCCTGGAAACTCGTTTGGGCGGCGTGATCAACATGACGTTGGTCCGCGAATTGGGGCCGGTGCTGGCCGCCACGATGCTGGCCGGTCGGGTCGGTAGTGCAATGGCCGCTGAACTGGGAACAATGCGTGTGACCGAACAAATCGATGCCTTGTCCGCGATGGGGGCCCATCCGATACGCTATCTGGTCGTTCCCCGGTTTCTGGCGTGTCTGTTCCTGATCCCGACATTGACCGTGATGGCCGATTTCATGGGCGTTGCCGGCGGGTTCTTTTACAGTGTCGAAGTGTTGGGCATCGACATTCATCACTACTGGTACAACAGTGCCAAATTCGTCTCCAATTTCGACCTGTTCACCGGTCTGTTCAAAAGCATCTTTTTTGGGGCTGCCATTGCCTTGATCAGTTGCTATCAGGGATTTAATTGTCAGCCTGGTGCCGAAGGTGTCGGTCGTGCTTCCACGGCATCGTTCGTATTTTCCTTCGTGGCGATCCTGGTACTGGACCTGTTTCTCGGAATCGCTCTTGATTCGATCTACTTCTCCATGTATCCCGAAGGCACAGGGCTACTATGATCGAGCAGTTTTTTGAACAAGATGAACCGCTGGTTGAGGTCCAGGACGTTTCGGTACGTTTCGGATCGCAGTCGGTGCTGCGCAATATTTCATTGACGATTCCAGCCGGCCAGACGCTGGTGTTGCTGGGCGAAAGCGGTTGTGGCAAAACCGTACTGATGAAACTGATCATCGGTCTGATTCAACCAACCACGGGGCGGGTGCTGTTCGACGGACAGGATATCAACCAGATGAACGATCGCGAGCTCAGCCGGGTGCGATTGCGATTCGGATTTGTGTTTCAGAATGCGGCGCTGTTTGACAGCATGACGATTGGTCAAAACGTAGCGTTTCCGCTGAGACAACATGGTAATTTTACGGATGATCAAATCCGGGAAATGGTGTTGGCTCGGTTGTCTGAAGTTGGCCTGCCTGACACGGTCGTTTCCAAACGACCAGCAGAATTGTCGGGTGGGATGCGGAAGCGAGTCGGACTGGCAAGGGCGTTGATTATGAACCCCGAATTAATCATGTATGACGAACCGACCACCGGACTTGACCCGATCATGAGCGACGTGATCAATGAGCTGATCATTTCGACCCGCGAACGAAACCCCGTTACCAGCATCGTCGTCACCCACGATATGAATACGGCACAAAAGGTTGCGGACCGGGTCGTCATGCTGATGCCAGAGCGACGTCTGGATCCCGACGAACCACAGATCATTTTTGACGGCAACGTGGAGCAATTGAATGCTTGCCGCGACCGTCGCGTCCAACAATTTATTAATGGTGAAGCTGGGGAGCGGTTAATGGAACTGCGAGCCGAGCGAATGGGATAATGGACGAAAACGTAAGAAAACTACGGGTCGGGATTTTCGTCCTGATGGCGATGGTCATCCTGGGCATCCTGATTCTCGTCAACAGCGAGGGTTGGGTTCCCCAATATGACGTTTACGTTAAACCCGAACGGGCTCCTGGCGTTACCGTGGGTACTCCGGTGCGAAAAAATGGAATCCTGATTGGCCGCGTGAAAGAAGTTCGCACGAACGATGAAGACGGGTTGGTCATTCTTCGGCTGGGAATCAATCGCGACAACAATATCTACGAGAACGAGATCTGCTCCATCGGGACCGAAACGTTTTTTGGCGACGCGGTGATCGAGTTTCTGCCGCTATCAAAGGAGCAACGTGGCGCTCCGATCGTCAATGAACACACCATGAGCAAGGTCGCCATCGAACGCGATCCGCTGGAAGTGATGACCAGCTTTGCCGATTTGAAACCTCAGTTGTCTGAAGCCTTGGCAAGTATTTCCGACGCCGGAATTGCAGTTCAGGATGCTGGTGCCAATGTCGGCGAATTGACCACTACGTTAAAATCTACGCTGCAGGATGAAGATAGCCAGTTCAATATGATGGTTGCCGACTTTCGGCTATCGAATGAAAAAGCCCAGGCCGCACTGGACAATTTCAATGAGATGTTTGCCAACATCAATGAGGTCCTGGACGATCCCGAATTGCAACGGCAGTTTCGAGATTCACTGGCCACCATGCCCAAGATCTTTGAAGAGGTCCGGATTACGATTGCTGATACACGGGCTGCGATCAACAAGTTTGGCACGATCCCGGACAACGTTAACGCTACCCTCGGTGACCTGAAAACATTTTCGACCAGTTTGAAAGATGAAGGCCCCAGGATCCTGCAACAGGTCAATCAAAATCTGCAAAGCCTGGACAAGTTTGTCGGCGAATTAAAAGGTGTCGGCAAGACTCTGGAAAAATTCAAAGATGCCGATGGCACATTGGTCAAGTTGATGAAAGACGACGAGTTGTATCAATCGATTCGATCGACGATCAACAACATCAATGACGTCAGTGTCAAATTGAAACCGCTGATGGATGATGTCCGCTTGTTTGCCGACGGCATTGCTCGTGACCCTGGACAGTTAGGTGTCCGCGGCGCGTTCGATCGGCGACCCGCCAAGTCCGGTTACAAGGGAAGTGCCGGGTTGAGGTAAGCAATGGTCGCCTTCGGCGAAAGTAGCATGGCCGATTCGGCCGTGAGCGCGGTGGACAATTGATGGTTGGCGAAAACCTCGCGAACTCGGGCCAATGGCCCAAGCTACTTCCGATCATTCATCATTCAGTTGAACCTTGGCGGCTTTCAGAATCGCAGTCCAACTTTCGATTTCGTCTTCAGATGGTTTTTCCTTGAGGGTTACCGAAATTCGATGCATGTCGTCACGGCCAGGTATAAACCGAACCAGTTGGTACCACCGCACGCCGGGTTCAACACTCGTGGCCTGTTGGGGAACCATTTTGGCCAGGTTGTTCAACCGAAAGATACGGAAGCGGGTTCCATTCCAATGCGCCAACACTTCGCCAGTATCCTGGGTGGTCTCCAACGCCATGCCGTAACATTCCGCCGGATCAACTCCCACTCGACCGGCCAGGATCTTGGCGCGATCTTGTCCAACGGCATCCGCGGCCGAACCGAAGGTGGCCTTTTGATCCAGCAGCTTAATGCCTGCCGGAGAGATTTCATCGTTCTCGATCAGCGTAAATAGTTCAGCTGGATCACCGTCGTCCGGGATCACGAACAACTTGCTGGCTGCATCGAACTGGAATCCATTGATCAGCGTGTAAGCGGTTTCCAGTGTCCGGATCAAGGTGGCTTGATCTGGTTTGCCTTGAAAGTCAGCAGACGGCCAAGCGTCGGGGAGCCCAATTTTGCCAACATCATCCAGGCGGATTATTTTCGGGCTGCCATCGCGCCAGACAGCCAACACTTCGCCCGCGCCCTGGTCGGTTTTGTGATTGAAGCCGAAACATTCTTCCACAGGAACGCCTGGCTTTTTGGCAAACGCGATGGCTCGTTCGGCTGTGAAGATTTCCGTCGCTGGTCCAAATTTCGCTTCATCCTCCAAACGTTTGACTCCGGCCTGTGAGGTTTCCCGATTGCGGATCAATGATTCCAACATTGACGGTTCAGCCCCCGGCGGCATGTTAAAATATCGGGCCGCACGATCGTAGTCTTCCCGTTCAAGAAGGTACGTCGCGATTTTCAGACGTTGCAGCAGTTGGGTCCGACGTTGCTGGAGTTTCGGAGTCAGCGATTGACCTGCGTCGGATTGGGCCACGACATTGGTTGGCAGCGCCACCAAAGCTGAGGTCAACGTGGCAATCCCAATGAACAACGGAAAAAATCCAAAGCGTGTTGAGCGACGAGAGTCCATGGCAGCCTTTCAGATTCAGGGTCGGCCGGTTTCGTGGGGCTTGGTATGGGACGCGTTAACGATCAATGGTTGATCGCTTCGTCGGCACCGGTTGGAATTCGAACACTCTCCACCAGCTCGATCACCTCTGGAGGAGGTGGGCTGGTGAACCTCGAAATCACGATGGTGACGACGAAGTTCAACACCATTCCGATGGTGCCGATGCCTTGAGGAGAAACGCCCTGTTCCAGCCCAAACCAGCCAGCGAACAAATAGTCTTCCGGTGCTAAGAGGGGTTCTGAGAACCAAAACGGAAGCACTTTTTCGGCTGTACACAAAATAATGTAAAACAGCGTAAACAGCAGTCCGACAATCATGCCCGTGGTGGCACCGATTCGATTGGTACGTTTAGAGAAAATCCCCAGGAAAATGGCAGGGAAAAAGCTCGCGGCGGCCAGGCCAAACGCGAACGCCACCACTTCGCCAACAAATCCGGGTGGATTGATGCCGAAATAGCCGGCAACCAGCAAGCCCACAATAATCGCGGCTCGACCAACCCCCAGACGCTGCCCCTCGGTGGCGTTGGGCATCACGAACCGGATGAACAAATCGTGAGCCAGCGATGAACTGATCACCAGCAGCAAGCCGGCAGCGGTTGACAATGCCGCGGCCAAGCCACCGGCAGCGACCAGCGCGATTACCCATGGGGGCAGGCCAGCAACTTCCGGTGTCGAGAGCACGATGATGTCTTTGTCGATTTTCGCAACTTCGGTTTGCAAAGCCTGACTGCCGTCGCGGTCCATTCGTTTGAGACTGATCGAGCCGTCTTCGGTCCAATCATCCAGCTTGAGGAGCCCTGTTTTTTGCCATTGGTTGGCCCAGTTGAGTGGTTTCCCGGCTGGCGATGTCAACGAATAGACTGCCAGCGAATCGTCGTCGCCACGACTTGCCGCAACTGCCTCGCGGGCGGCAGTCGCCTGCTCCGGGTAAGTGAAGATTTCTGAGTTCCCGCCGGTGATCACCTCGACTTGATCAATTTTCGCCATGTGCAGATTCTTGATCAGATTGAATCGCGCAAACATGCCCAACGCTGGAGCCGTCGTATACAAAATCGCGATGAAGATGATTGCCCAGACGGCGCTGTATCGCGCTGCCCGCACATCTTTGACGGTGTAAAACCGGACGATCACGTGTGGTAATCCGGCCGTTCCAAACATCAATGCGGCCGTAATCAACAGCACGTTCATTTGAGAGAATTTGGTAAACGGTTCGGTATATTCTTTCTCGCCCAATTCCAAAAGAATCTCGTTCAGCTTCACCGAAACATCGCTGGCAGCAAAACCGACTTGAGGGATCGGCGAATCGGTCAGCATGGATGAGATCGCAACGCTGGGAATGATGAACGCCAGAATCAAAATGAAGTACTGGACGACCTGCGTCCAGGTGATACCTTTCATGCCGCCAACGACGGCGAAGAATCCGACGATCACCATGCCGATCACCACGCCGGTTGCCAGTTCGACTTCCAGGAAGCGGGAAAACACCACCCCGACGCCTTTCATCTGCCCAGCCACATAGGTGATGGAAATGAAGATCGCGCAAATCGCAGCGACAATCCGTGCCGTTTCGCTGTAATAACGTTCGCCGATAAAGTCGGGAACGGTAAAGTGCCCGAATTTTCTCAAGTACGGCGCTAACAGCAGGGCCAACAAAACGTAGCCACCTGTCCAGCCCATCAGGTACACCGAACCATCGGATCCGCTGAAGCTGATCAACCCCGCCATGCCGATAAACGATGCGGCACTCATCCAGTCAGCTGCGGTAGCGGCGCCGTTGGCGATCGCGGGAACGCCCTGACCTGCCACGTAAAAACCGGCCGAATCTCGGACTCGGCTACGCCACCCGATAAACAGATAAACCGCAAACGTGATTCCCACGAAGGCCCACGTCCACGGGCGAGCTGGATCGGCGGCAGCCAACGGCATCAGCAGCAAGTTACCTTCCATGGCTACTCTCCCGACTCAAACTTACGATCCAGGCGGTCCATCCATAACGCGTAAATCAGAACCAACGCGATGAAGACAAAAATCGAACCTTGCTGGGCGATCCAGAACCCCAACCCCAATTCGCCGACTTGAAACTGATTCAACCAATCGATCAGCAAAATGCTGCAGATGTAAGCGACGATGAACCAGACGGACAGCAGCGCCCCAACAACTTTCAAGTTGGACCGCCAGTACGAGCGTGATTGATTGGATTCCATGAGCCGAGGGTTCTGGGGAGAGTGTGTGGAGTTGCGATAACAATTTAATCCAAGCCGGCTCGGTTCGCGAGTTGATTGCAAACTTTCGCTGGCGCTAAGCGAAAGTTAGGTAGCTCGGCTCTCCGAGTAGGCATAAGAAGAAACAACTCGGAGAGGCTGACATTTTTTGTGGTCGCCAAAAGTAGCTTGGGCCATTGGCCC
>CAZJEK010000146.1:0-13138 GCA_964545005.1 uncultured Pirellulaceae bacterium | reverse complement strand
CGGTTTCACTTTGCTGATCGCCGGGCTGATCGGTCTCGGTGCAGGGTTCACATTCCTTTTCTTCATTTCTCGGACTCTCGCCAGACTCAATTGATTGCGGCGGTGGCGGAGTAAAAAAGTGCCAGCTGCTGTTTCGCACTCCGCCGGATACGGTTTCGACTACGGAACCGTCAGCGCTCACAATCCCCAATCCCACATTGTCGAACAAACCTGTGACCGGATTGATCGACCACAGATTCATTTCCGTTCCGGCCGGGTAGCCCGCCAAGTTCGGTAAATTCAAAGGAGCCGGTGTGGTAAACACCATTTCCCCCGGTTGGATAGTAACGACAAGATCGGGAAACAGATCCGGCGGCAGCGCCGCAGGGGTAAAATCGTTCGGCACTTCGGTAATGCTCAATGTTCCCGCAAACAAATCACCGGACTGATCTTCCAGGCTGCCGGCGGCAACAAATACGGATGCGCCAGGAATCGTGCTGGTCGTCACTGTCACATCCACAGTCGGGTCAATTGTCTGACCGTTGGCCACGTCCAGTGCCGGCAGGTAAATCGGCCGGACCACGACGTTATTCACATTCTCGTAGGGTTCATGGCCGAACAGCAGCGGTAATTTTTCGGCAACGAATGGAAAGACTTCGGTTCCAACATAAGCGTCGCCGTGAACCTTCAACGCGGCGCCAGCCGGAATGGTGGAAGGCATCGTCAACTCAAATGAACCATCCGCTGCAGTGTTGACTTCGACGCCGGCCAGTTCCACTGGGATGCCGGGCAGTGGATTGGAAAATGTATCCAGAACGTAGCCGCTGATGCGTGTCGTTGTAACGGGATCAGCAACAACGTTTAACTCGACCATCTGCGTCGTCGAACGAACCCCGTCCGTTGCCACGATTTCGAACTGATAGTCGCCTTCCTGTCCAGGAGCTGGAGCGATCGTCAACTTGCCTGCCGCATCCAGCTCCATGTTCGGCAACCCGGCCACCGGTGACCAGGTAAAGTAAAACCCTTCTTCGCCGGTACCCGTTAGTTGCACCTCCACCACGTCACCAGGTTGAGCTGTGATCGGTGCAATGGAGTCGATCGTGGGGGCCACTGGTGCGCCAGCGTCAAAAAGTGCTGGCACGGATTCCAAAGGCGAAGTCGTCGGAGCCGTGAATTCAACCAACACCGGATCGCTGGATTCACCCGATAGCAAACCCCAAGCCGGAATGGCGCTCGACATGTTGACCACTGGAACACCGCCATCGGTGCCACTCGCGTTGAGCATCGTTACGTCAGCAGGAAGCCCATCGAAACGCACCGCGATCGTCCGCGCCAAATCCGGGCCTTGATTGTGGACCCGTAAACTTGCTGAGAATCGATTCGTGGCTTCATCGAAACGCAGATTCTCAAACAGCAATTGCAGCGATGGATCGCTGGCCGCCAAGGCCCCCAGGTCAACACCGGGGCCAGGGTTAAATTCCGTTGCCGGTCGCTGAACCGGGCTGGGAACTGAGGCCGGATCACCGTAGACACCCAGATTGGAAATCGAGACTGCAGTTGCTTGATCGGCATCGTTATCGATCAACTCGAACCGCAGCATTACGTCGTCGACGCCCAGGTCCGAAACGTCGATTTGAACGGTTTGACCGTCGTACCGAACCATTCCATTGCGAAACTGTGACCGTTGACCGATCAATTCAAACACCGCGGTGCCAGGAGTACCTCGATCCAGCAGGGTTTGGCTTGGGTCGTTGGGATCAACGACGTAAACTAAAAACGCATCCTCGAAAGTGCTCGGGTTCAAGCCAAAATCGGCAACCAAATCAAACTGGATAATCTCCGAGCCGCTGGTCGACTTCAGCGGAAGGATTCGTGTTGCCTGCGATCGATATTGGTTGTCCAACAATTCCAGCGGTTGATCGAAAGTTATGACCCGGCTGGAGATGAGTTCATTTCCGGCAGCATCGGAAGTTACCACCTGGTAACGATGACTCCCTGGTTTCAGATTCACGCCGGTAAACGAAAACTGTCCGTTGGCATCGGCGACTGCTTGCTGACCGGTTAGTGAAAATCGAACCGTGGCACCTGGCGATGTTTCACCTTCCAACGCCACGATTGAGCTGGTTGTATAACCATCACCCAGTTCGCCAGTGTCCGAACTTGGCGTCAGGCCAAAACGGGCGCGCAGCGGTGAATCCGTATCGACCGAAAACCCAAATGGTGACGAAAAATCACTTGCGGTTCCGGCCAGCGAATTGGCCCGCGCGGTAAACGAATACTGACCGTCGACCAAACCGGGACTGGCCAGTAAAAACGACCAGCGACCGGTTGCGTCTGATGTCGTCGTACCCAACGATCCCCATGCGGACTCAAACAATTCGACTTGAGTGTTTGGTTCAGCCGTCCCCACAATGGAAACGGTTGGATCATTGGTCACGGCTCCATCGGCCAACGCGCCGTTATCAGTTTCGACTGCATCGATTTGCGGCGTGGCAGGAGCGGTCGTAACAAGTTCAGCGGCAACGGTGCGAATGGTCGATGTATATTCATCCTCGGCGATGACATCGATCTGGTACGAACCATCGACCAGGCTGCCGCCGGCAATCGATTCCAATCGCGATTGGGGAATCTGGAAACTGCCGTCGAGTTGAATCAGATCGCTAACATCGCCTTCATATTCGTCAAACGTATCCGCATTGTAGATGTAAACAAATAGTGAAGTTGGATTGGCGTCTGTAACGGAACCGGATAGCGACAGGTCACTGGTAATTCGATCTTGATTATCCGTTCCGGTGTCGTTGGACAATTGAACCGACAGTTCCGGCGGGTCGATATCGACATCGTCCGTTGGGAGAAACTGGAAGTCGTTGTACTTGAAGGAAAAATTCCCTCCGGCGTCTGTGGCAACGACATGGTAAAAGTGGGGTCCGTATTGAAGCGTCCCGCCAATCAAGGTTTCCAGGAACGCTTGATCCAACTGGAAATTTCCGTTGGCGTCCAGCTGATTCGTAATGTCGGCTGAATCAATGCCGCTTTCGCCATCGTAAAAGAACTCGACCGTTTCAATGTTGGTTCCCAAAACGAAACCGGTCAGAGTCGGGTCGGTGGTTAAACGATCGGTTGCAACCGGACCTGTGTCGTTTAGCAGCCCAATCCCGGAAACCAGCGGCGGCGAGTCGCTGCCGGGGAAGGCCAGTTGAAACTCACCGTAGTGACGACCGACGTTTCCGTTAGCATCGGTGGCTTCAATTTTGAACTGATATTGGCCGGGCAGAAGATTCTGAGTTCCTAATACCGACTGGAGCCAGGTTGCATCCAGCGAAAACTGATTGTTGTTATCGAGCAGGGCAGTGATGTCGGCTTCATAAAACTCGGGGCCATTGGCAACAAACGTGGTTAGCTCGATGTCCAGCGTCACCGGCAGCGGGTG
The DNA here is from genome assembly GCA_964545005.1 of uncultured Pirellulaceae bacterium. GTDB lineage: Bacteria > Planctomycetota > Planctomycetia > Pirellulales > Pirellulaceae > Mariniblastus. Next base: position 9,729 of record CAZJEK010000146.1, on the reverse strand, counting down.
CATGACACTGCCGACAATGGTCGGGTCGGTCGTCAGGCCATCTCGGTCGCTGACACCTGTGTCGTTTTGTAGGCCGGCCAGCACCATCGGCCGACCGGCATCGACAGTGATCCGTTGAATTGTTTTGGTATGGCTCGATTCGTTGCCCGCCAAGTCCGTCGCGACGACGGTGAACGCATTATTGCCTTCGGACAAAGAGACATTGGCAAACGCGAAACTCCCGTCGGTTGCAGCTTGAGTGGTTTGGCCGCTGGGTAGTAGCTTAACGCTTGCGTTCGGTTCGGTCGTCCCAATCAACGTTACCGTTTCGAACGTTGTGATGGCGTCTCCCACCGGGTCGGAATCAAACGCGGGATCGAGTCCAAAAGTCGGGGCAGCGGGTGCAACCGTATCGATGTGAACCTGGAAGCTACTGGGCGACGATTGGTTTCCAGCAACGTCTTGAGTGAAAGCGGTGAAGACATAGTCACCGTCGGCCAGGATCATGATGCTGGTATTCATCGTCCAATCGCCATTGGCGTCAGCGACGATCATCCCTTGAAAGCCCAATTCAACTTCCCTGACGATCACGGTTTCGCCGGGACCAGCGGTGCCGTTGACGACCAACGTATTATCGTTTGTGACACCATCGGAATCATCCAATCCGGTGTCCTCGGTGATCGACGTAATGGCCGGGGCGTTGGGGGCCACCGTATCGATTTGAAATTCGAACAACGATGACGGATCACTTTCGTTCCCAGCCGCATCGACTGCTCGTGCGGTCAACTGATAGGTTCCATCCGTCAATGCGGAATTAAGCTGGACTTGCCACAGCCCGTTCTCATCGGCGGTGAAGGTCGCCAACTGCCCCAGCACCGAATCAAAAATGGAGACCTGCGAGTTCGGTTCGGCGGTACCTCGGAACAACGGCTGGTTGTCAGCGGTGATTTGATCGGTCGAGCTGTCACCGGTATCGAATTCCAACAGATCGATCGTTGGTGCGTTCGGTGAAGTCGTATCGATCACGACGTCAAATGGGTCGGAAGCCGGCGATTGATTCCCGGCCTGGTCTACCGCGATCGCAGTAAATTGATAGGCCCCCTCGGGCAACACTTGATCGGTCGCGTCCAACGACCAGTTGCCGTTGCTGTCAGTCGTTGTAGACCCGATCAATCCCAGATTCGATTCAAAAACGCGGACTTGAGTTCCAGCAATGGCAAGTCCTGAAACAACAAGCGTCGTGTCGTTGGTGATACCGTCTTGATCGGAAACACCTCGGTCCTCATCAATCCGGACGATTGTTGGCTGGTCGGGGATACTGGTATCAATCACCAGCGGGAATTCAGCCGAGCGTGGACTGATGTTTCCGGCCAGGTCGATTGCGGTCGCGGAAAACGAATAGTTGCCATTGGCCAGCGAAACGTCGGTTCGATCAATGGACCAGGTTCCGTCCGCAGCAACCAAAGATTCAGCAACTGGCCCCACCGCGTCGTCCCACAAAGTAATGGTCGAACCCGGTTCACCGGTACCGCTGAAAATCAAAGTCGTATCGGAAGTGATTCCATCACCGTCGACCCCGGTATCGGTCGTGACGGAATTGATTGTTGGCGCAACTGGCGGTTGGGTATCGATCGTAATCGTTCGCGGATCCGAATCGGGCGACGCATTGCCTGCGGTATCGGTCGCGACGGCGGTGAAGACATAGGTTCCATCGTCGAAGGGTTGGTCGGTGCGATCGAATTGCCAGCTGCCGTCGGCAGCAATCGTCGTCGTGCCGATCGTGCCCAACGTCGCTTCGGAAATTGTCAGTTGAGCCCCCGGCTCGCCCACGCCGACGAAGCGGAGCGTGGTATCAGAAGTAATGCCATCGGAATCACTGCTTCCGGTGTCGTCGGCGATAAAGCTGATTGCTGGTCGAGTGGGCCGAAGCGTGTCAATGGTAATGGTTAGTGGTTCGGATTCGACGCTGGCGTTGCCGGCAGTATCTTCCACCAGCGCGGTAAACTCGTAGGTTCCATCGTCCAATGTGGTGTCGGCCAGGTCGAGCGTCCAGTGACCGGTCGCATCGGCGATGACTTGTCCTATCGCACCGAACCCGGATTCGCGGACTTCGACCAGCCCTTGTGGCTCAGCCATTCCCGCGAGAACAAGTTGATTGTCGAACGTCAGGCCGTCGTCGGGCTGTCCCGTATCGTCATCAAACCGGTCAATCGTGGGAGCCAACGGGAGTTCGGTATCGACAACCAATGGCTGCAGCGATGCGTCGGCGGACTGGTTGCCGGCGAGGTCAAATGAGAACGCGGACAGATTAAAAGCGCCCGGCCCGAAGTCAAACATGATCGACCAGTTGCCCTGGGAATCGACCATCGCGTTGGCCAGATTGCCAATCGTCTGTTCGGTCAGCACGACTTTGGAATCTGGCTCTCCGGTGCCGTTGACTGTCAGCACCGTATCGTTGGTGATGAAGTCCTGATTGTTACGGCCATGGTCGACCTGGATCGAGTCGATCGTGGGAATCGAAGGCGCAATCGTGTCAACGATCAATGTTTGACCGGTTGAAATTGGCGAGGCATTGCCAGCGATATCGAGTGCGTAGGCGCTGATTGAGTATTCGCCATCGGGCATGGCAACGTTGGTTAGATCGAGCGACCATTGTTCGCTGGTATCGGCAACCACGCGCCCCAGCTCACCGATGATTGAATCCTTAATCACGACGGTGACGCCAGGTTGCGAAGTACCTGTGAGAATCCAGGTTTGATCAGCCGTGATCCAGTCCGAATCGAGTGGACCGGTGTCTCGATCGAGCGATGTGATCGCGGGCGTCAGTGGTGCGACGGTATCGATTTCGATCGTCAGTTGACTGGAAGGGGCGCTGGTTCCGATCACGTTACTGGCTCGCGCGATCAACTGGTACTGTCCATCGGGTAGAGGAGTCGATTGTGCATCGACGGTCCAATTTCCATCGGCGTCGGTCGTGGCTTGGCCCAGCGTACCGAACCCGACTGCTTCCAGCGTCACGGTACTATTGGGCGCTGCGATGCCGCGGACCAGCAGGGTAGGGTCGGCTGTGATGCGGTCGGTTTGACTTGCGCCGGTATCGTCGATAATTGATTCGATGGTCGGCGGAAGTGGCGGTTCGGAAACCTGGTCAGAAACGATTGCGATGCCTTGAGGAGAACGGCTTCGCCAGCTCAACGAAAAACTTTCTGTCGGTTGATGAAAGCCATCTCGATAGTCGCGACCGTACTGGTAATAGTAGACGCGATCTTTGCGATCATCGACAATCCACAATCCTGAATCATCCGCGTTGGGATCGATTGCGATTCCGCTGGGGCGACGATTTCGGCGGCCGAGGTCCCAACGGCCGACAGTATCTCCGGATTGGTTATAGACGAATACATCGTCGCAGGAACGATCGACGACCCAGACTAAATTTCCGTCTGTCGTGATCCCTGACGGTTGGCGATTTTTTCGATCGAGTCGAAAGCTATCGTCTGGAAATTGAGAACCGTGTCGGTTATCGATGGCGTTGGAATACCGAAACACTCGATCTCTTACTCGATCCACGATTAACAGATCGTTTCCGTCGACGGCAATACCTTGGGGCGAGATCAGTTCGTTGGCCCGCCATTGACCAATTCGTTGCCCCGTTTCGGTATCAAAGACCAGGACACGCTTGTTCGCGTCGATGACGTATTGAATTGAACCATCGACGGATACAGCTGTGCCGCGAGACAGACGGGACCCTTGCAAGGCGAATGAATCCAGCGGTTGGCCGGTTTGATCGTATTGGCTGGCCTGATCTTGAACTTGATCCACGATCGAGATCACGGTGTCTCCGGCCAGCAATTGTCTCGGTTCAAGCAATTGGTAGTTGGGGCCGGAATTGCGATTCTGTAATCGCGCGTGTTTGGCCGAATTAACGTTGAAGCCAAGCGCAGCGAGCGCAACCTTCCAGGTGGAGACTGGTGGTTTCATCGGTTCACCTCAGAGACGATAAGCGAGTTGTCGTAGGTGAAAAGTGACCGATTTTCGTACTGAGTACCGCGAATGCGGAAGACATTAGGTTTGAGTAGTAACAAAAGCCGCAAACGATTCACCAAACTTGTCTGCTGCAGATGGTGAAACGTTCACATTGCTTTGTAAAGCGCGACACATAGAAAATTTCGATTTTCTTTGGAATTTTCAAGATTCTTTGCGGCGAGCGTTGAAATGTCGACTTCTGAAGGACAATGGACCGGCACTCCACTTGTGGAAAACCTGTCGGCAACAAGGAGGAATCACCGCACCGGCCGCAAGGGGCTTCAACTTGTGGGGCATGAAATGGCGTTCGACACGAATTCATCCAATGGTTATCGACTCGCCGTCAATTGCCAAATCCTCGTACGGTTTGTCTCGCAAGGAAACGGTGATTGGACTGTTCCATCCGATTAAATCGAGCCAAGAAGCAGGAGAAACCTTCGAACAATGAGTTGTCCAGGATTGGCAGCACAGGCTAATTCTCAATTCCTTCCAGCAAGGAAACATATTGAAAATACATTGAAGACAGGCTTGCAAAATGGCCGGGACTAAGGAAACAAATTGAATTAGGAAAACATATTGAAGACAGGCTTGCAAAATGGCCGGGATTAAGGAAACAAATTGAATTAGTGCCCACTGAAGACGGGTTTGCCAAATTCGGTCAGCCCCTCGCGAAACTTTGGAAACCTGTCTTTGAACTTCTTCTTTTTGAACTTCTTCTTTTGAAAAAATCCGGAAAGACAGCAAGCTTCGCCCTTTGACGGAAATGCAACCAAGTCAGCTGATCGTATTCCAATGTCACCGAAAGAGACTACAGCACATTTGCTGCGTTTCTCTCCCATCGGCTACCTGACGACAGGAGCGCAGATCAAATCGCACTTGATCTACGAATTCTCGGCCCAAGACATCGGCTTAAGATGAACTTTGTGAATCCAGTGCATCTCAGCTTAATATTTTCGACGTTCGACTCGGGCACCGCTTCCACCAATGTTCAACGCCCTGAACGTACGGTCAACGGTACCAGTCAGCTACCGTCACCCAAGGCTTTTTCAAAGAACAAATTCGTTCACTTCGCGTCCCAAAAAATTGGATTAAGTATGCGTCAAGTGAAAGTTAAGTCCGGTCGTCCACAGCGCTCGGTACGCACAAACCATTCTTCCCCTAAAGCACCAAACTCATTGATCGAATCGATCAATTCGTCATGGGAGGTGATACCTAATCGTTGAAAGATTGACTTAAGCTGAATTGGAATCGAGCCAGCCTTGTCGCCCCGTATACCTCGCCCCACCCAGTCCAAGATACCCAGATACTTGGACAAACTGAAACGGAAAAAGCCCTTCTTGCTACAGCGCCGGCCACTGTCTTCCTTATCTGGACCCGCCGGATCCATCCGTTCGTCAATCTCCAAGGGACTCAACCAACCGCTCGAGCTTTTCCCCAGTCGTTCCCATCGATGGGTTTGGCAGGCTTCACCAGTTAGAAGTGTTGACAGTGCATCTGTCATTTCCCCAGTTGCCATGAACACACGTAAATCATCGATACGCTCTTTGACACCAGAATACATTGAAGACAGGCTTGCAAAATGGCCGGGACTAAGGAAACAAATTGAATTAGGAAAACATATTGAAGACAGGCTTGCAAAATGGCCGGGATTAAGGAAACAAATTGAATTAGTGCCCACTGAAGACGGGTTTGCCAAATTCGGTCAGCCCCTCGCGAAACTTTGGAAACCTGTCTTTGAACTTCTTCTTTTTGAACTTCTTCTTTTGAAAAAATCCGGAAAGACAGCAAGCTTCGCCCTTTGACGGAAATGCAACCAAGTCAGCTGATCGTATTCCAATGTCACCGAAAGAGACTACAGCACATTTGCTGCGTTTCTCTCCCATCGGCTACCTGACGACAGGAGCGCAGATCAAATCGCACTTGATCTACGAATTCTCGGCCCAAGACATCGGCTTAAGATGAACTTTGTGAATCCAGTGCATCTCAGCTTAATATTTTCGACGTTCGACTCGGGCACCGCTTCCACCAATGTTCAACGCCCTGAACGTACGGTCAACGGTACCAGTCAGCTACCGTCACCCAAGGCTTTTTCAAAGAACAAATTCGTTCACTTCGCGTCCCAAAAAATTGGATTAAGTATGCGTCAAGTGAAAGTTAAGTCCGGTCGTCCACAGCGCTCGGTACGCACAAACCATTCTTCCCCTAAAGCACCAAACTCATTGATCGAATCGATCAATTCGTCATGGGAGGTGATACCTAATCGTTGAAAGATTGACTTAAGCTGAATTGGAATCGAGCCAGCCTTGTCGCCCCGTATACCTCGCCCCACCCAGTCCAAGATACCCAGATACTTGGACAAACTGAAACGGAAAAAGCCCTTCTTGCTACAGCGCCGGCCACTGTCTTCCTTATCTGGACCCGCCGGATCCATCCGTTCGTCAATCTCCAAGGGACTCAACCAACCGCTCGAGCTTTTCCCCAGTCGTTCCCATCGATGGGTTTGGCAGGCTTCACCAGTTAGAAGTGTTGACAGTGCATCTGTCATTTCCCCAGTTGCCATGAACACACGTAAATCATCGATACGCTCTTTGACACCAGTGAATTCCGATTCCTCGGGGGTTCGGGCCAACTGCGCTCGAATCGGATTGAGATCGATATACATCGAACATCGCAATACGTCGTTGGTCGTTTCTAATACATCAGATTGAAACCGGGCCTCGAAAAAAGCTCCCGTTACTTTGTCTTCACGGTTCGCGCGGCGAGCAATACTCTGGTTCAAACTCTGCATGAACTTGCTGATGCTGGAGATTTTCTCCCGTAGCAGCTTCATTCTCTTCGGATCGCTGACTTGTTTTTGGACTTCTTCCTCGGTCCCTTTTCGGTCGCTACCGTCGGGACGAAACCAACGGCCTTTCTCCAATTTCATCAGCTTCCGGACTACTTCTTCATCAGTAAATTCTCTCGCAACATCTGGTCGCGTACGAGCCAGGAGATGAGTATGGTTTTCCATCACTGCAAAGGTACAAATATCGATCGCGTAAATACCTGCCAAGAACTCAAGTCTTTCAACAAACCATCTTCGGCGGTGCTGGTAATTCCGCTTCAGTAACTTGTCGTTTCCCATCAAAAACGAACGGCGAACCGTTCGCGAATATAGATGAAAAACTTGAGGATTCTCGGGGTCAAGGATCAAACGGCGAGCGGTACACACAGGAAGCCTCCATTCCAGTCGCTCGCGCATCTTGACTAAGCGACTTGTTGGCGAGCCGCGTCCGTATGGCCCGAAAGAGCAAACAAAGCACATTGGCCAAGCTGAAGACAAGCGATCTGGCCAGCCGGGCCGAAATAGTATACAAATTTAACATAGCGCACACAATACTGCTAGCAAATCTTTGCTTTCATCGGCGCCGTTTCAAATCTTATATCGCTGGTGATCCAGATCAAAATCTCGTGGCCAATTAGCGGTCTCTCGCAGCTCAATGTTAGGGGTGCGAATCGTGTGAATTCTGAGTTTGCCGTTTCAATCGTCTTGCCCAACCCTGAAAATATTTCGTAACAAACCACTTGCACTAGCGACAAGCTTCGATCAACTCCTAAATTCTTGATCTGATGCTGGTGGTCTGGTCCAGGCGAACACCAATCCCCCTACCTTGCAAAACCGCAAGAAAGAAGGCAACATCAACGCAGAGCCCCGGTTCGCTGGAAGTAGTTGCAGTGTCCAATTCCCTGCTGTTGACTCGCTCCCATCCTGGCTCACTTTTTGTTGGGTTTAACAACCCGTAATCAACCAAGCTAGCCGACCAGCCATCAATGGACGAATTTGAAACCAAGCGGCACGAAGCCTCGGAACAAAATCGCTTCTCCGAAGATCTAGTTGCCATTTTTTGCGCCGGAGCCCTACTTTTCATGTCGCTCGGTTCAACTTGGCTGTGGTCAGGCGACTTAGCCGACCAAGGATGGACTCCTACGAATCCGATTAGCGGTATGGTTGGCAAACCCGCCGAATGGGAGGCTTCCCCGATCGATGCGTTTGGTCAACTTGAAGACTCTGGTAAATGGCGACTTGACTCAACAATCAAACTTGCTGGTACCTACCTGCTATTATGCATGGTGCTAGGTTTGGGAGTCTTGGTCGCGCAAGGTTTCGAAGAGGCGAAACGGTTCCTCGTTTCATTTATCGGTGTTTTTTCGTTGGCGACTGTCGCTTACGTGTTCGCTGCAAATGTAGTAGCGAAGGCCTACAATCTCGAATACGCTCTCTGGGCATTGGGGATTGGTTTATTGATTTCAAACGTGATTGGTACACCGAAGTGGTTGCGACCCGCGGTAAAAACTGAGTTTTTTATCAAAACGGGACTGGTACTACTGGGTGCCGAGGTTTTGATGTCGCGATTGATGACCCTTGGCATGCCTGGTGTATGCGTTGCATGGATCGTTACGCCAGTAGTTCTCGTTTCGACCTACTGGTTTGGGCAGCGCGTATTAAGACTTGAATCGAAATCGCTGAATATGGTCATTTCGGCCGACATGTCCGTTTGTGGGGTTTCGGCCGCGATCGCTTCCGCCGCCGCGTGCAAAGCGAAAAAGGAAGAGTTGTCTCTCGCAATCGGAATGTCGCTATCATTTACTGTCATCATGATGGTCGTGCTCCCAATTCTTATTAAAGCGATTGGGCTAAATGAGTACGTTGGCGGCGCATGGCTTGGAGGAACCATCGACTCCACCGGCGCTGTCGCGGCCGCTGGCGCAGTCCTTGGAGACAAAGCGCTTGAAGTTGCGGCGACCGTGAAAATGATCCAGAATATTCTGATCGGGGTCGCCGCATTTGGAATCGCCACTTATTGGGTGACGGCCGTTGAACCGAACTTGGGATCGGGTGAGGACTCACGGAGACCCGGAATCTCGGAAATCTGGACTCGGTTTCCCAAGTTCATTCTGGGTTTTTTGGCGGCGTCTATCATCTTCTCAATTCTTCATGCAAGTAGCGCGCAGGGCCCAGCCTTGGTCAATGAAGTCATTAAAGGCTCAACTAAGATCTTTCGAGGTTGGCTTTTCTGCTTGGCCTTCGTTTCTATTGGACTTGAAACAAGGATCAGAGACTTGGTCCAACAAGTCAAAGGCGGCAAGCCTGTTTTACTTTACCTTTGCGGGCAAACGCTAAATTTGGTGCTTACCTTGATCATGGCGTATCTGATGTTCGGCGTTGTTTTCAAGTCAGCACTGGAATGAGCCTGCAAGAGATTTCACGAAAAGCATTTACTCCAGGGCTGGCAATGACGACAGGCCTTGTGGCTGCATTCTTTCTTTTACCCTGGCTATCTACAATTCCATTGATTCAAACCAGAGTTGATTTCAATCGGAAACACGGCATTAATGGCGGGGCAACGTTCTACACGGATCAGGACTTTTTAATGGAACAGCTGGAGAGAAAAGATCGGAGCCAGTCAAGAAAATCTCTCGAGCAAAGCAACTTGAAACAGTAGTTTTTTTGAAACCTGTCTCCTCAAAAGTCTCCTCAAAAATGGGACATACCAAATCAACTTGGGATCGTCAAAGCCGTGAAAGGGAAACCGCTTGTTGAAAACAAATAGTCGGAGAGTTTCGTTTCTAGACAGGTATCCAAATCTTCAACGCCTGCGTGTCTTGCAAGACTGTCTAATCCAAGCTCCGCTGCACTAGGTCGTACGGACATTCAGATCATGTCGGTGATCAGAGCGGCGAGCCAGA
>CAZJEK010000145.1:2996-13181 GCA_964545005.1 uncultured Pirellulaceae bacterium | reverse complement strand
ACGATATTCATCCGGATCGGTGATCGCCTCGGCAAAAATGTAATCAGCGCCAGCTTCCACGTATTGTTGACAGCGTTCGATGGAATTGTCGACGCCTTCGTTGGCCAAGGCGTCGGTCCGCGCCATGATCACAAAGGAATCATCGGTCCGTGCATCCACCGCCGCGTGAATTCGGTCGACCATCTCGGCGGTCGATACCAGTGCTTTGTTGGGACGATGGCCGCAGCGTTTGGCCGCCTGTTGATCTTCGATGTGCATTGCCGCCGCACCGGCACGTTCAAATTCCTGCACGGTGCGAGCAATATTCAACGCATGGCCCCAGCCGGTATCGGCGTCAACCAGCAGCGGCAGATCGACGACGGCCGTGATCCGACGAATATCCTGGACAACATCGGTCAATGAGGTCATGCCCAGATCCGGCATGCCGAAGGACGCATTCGCGACGCCGGCACCAGACAAATAAATTGCTCGAAATCCAGCCTGCTCGGCCATCAAGGCCGACAGCGCGTTGATCGTGCCAGGAATCTGCAGCGGCTGCTCCTGTTTCACCGCCGCCCGAAATTTTTCACCTTGCGTCATGTTGTTGCTTGGTCACTTTTAAATTTCTTGCTTATCGCCCGAGACTGTAACTTGCAAGTTGCACCCGTTTGGAAACCCGATGCGTAAGGGAGGGAAACACGCGTCGGTAATGCCCTCGCTTACGCGTCGGGTTTCCCTTTCCAATCAATGTTGCATTGGTGCAATTTCGCTTGACTTAATCATTGGAGGGTCGCCAATTTGGGGCTCGTTTTTCCAAAAACGCAGCCAGCCCTTCTCGCGCATCGGCCGTCCCGCGGGCCTCGGCCGAGACACTGATCGAATCTTTTAACAACGCGTCCAAGCGGTCACCGGCACAGTGTTGAATGTGTCGCTTGGTGATCGCCAATGCCGATTGCGAACCGGTCAACACACTTTCAATCAATGGGTCCAGTATCGATTTCAATCGCCGGTAACGTTTCTGCAAGGCCAAGTCTTGTTCTTCAATCTCGACCGGTTCCGTTACCGCCTGAAACAACCCCAGTTCCAAACAACGCTGGGGAGCAACCGGTTGGCCCGACAGCAACATCTGCGTCGCTGGTCCGGCACCAATGCGATAGACCAGAAACGGAGTGACCATCGCGGCAGTGATCCCCCGCATCGGTTCGGGCAACATCACAAATGCGTGGTCGGTCGCGACAATCATGTCACAGGCTAACACCAGTCCCACGCCCCCAGCTAATACCGGCCCCTGGAGCGCAGCAATGGTGGGCACTTTGAGGTGGAAGATCCGGGACAGCAAATCAGCGTAAACTTCCGAGTCGCGCTGCCATTCGGCCTGGCCGTCTTCGGACGTTGCCCGTTGCTGCATTTCGCCCAGATCCATGCCGGCGCAAAAAACCGTTCCCTCGGCCTGAAAAACCAGGACCCGGACCGACGGATCATCTTCGCACCGCTGGACCGCCTGGTTCAACTGTTCAATAAATTCTCGGGACAGCGCGTTGCGTTTGCCCGGCCGAGCCAACGTCACTGACGCGACTCCCTCATCGACGGTGTATTTGACCAATGATTCCATGCGTGAATGATTAAAAACTTCGACATTGCGTAAATGAATCGTTTCGGGCCAGCAGCCCAATCGACTGGCTTACAGTGTAACCATGAACGCCATTATCAATCGATAGGGTGCCTCGTCGTTACCAGACAATCCGGTTAAACTTGTTGTCGCTAAACCACCAACCGGTTCACCGCGCCCAGCCCGGTGATCGTTTTTCAAGTTACCCAACGATTGTTTACCCATGAAAAACCAAGTATTAATCGCCAACGGTCAGGGATTTTGGGGCGACAGTATTCTCGGGCCCGTCCGCCTGGTTAATGAAGGGCCTCTGGACTATTTGACCCTGGACTACCTGGCCGAGGTCACGATGAGCATCATGCAGAAGCTCAAAAGCCGTGACCCCTCCAAAGGTTATGCAACCGATTTCGTGGAAATGTGCCGCCGTGTGTTACCTCAATGCAAAGAAAAAGGTATCAAGATTATCGCCAATGCCGGAGGCGTGAATCCGCAAGCCTGTCGCGATGCGGTCGCAGAGGTGATCAAGGAATTGGGCCTGGATGGAATGAAAATCGGTATCGTCGAAGGCGACGATATCCTGGCGGACTTGCCCCAACTGATTGCCGATGGCGAACCGTTTAACAACATGGATGACGGCCAGCCATTGGAACCGCACCTGGATCAAGTTAAAACGGCCAACGTCTACATCGGTGCCGAACCGATTGTCGAAGCGCTGAAGGCCGGCGCCGACATCGTCATTACCGGGCGGGCCACAGATCCTTCGATCGTACTGGCCCCGATGATCTACGAGTTTGGCTGGTCGATGGATGATGTGGACAAACTGGCTGCTGGAACGATCGCCGGGCACATCGTCGAATGTGGTGCCCAATGCACGGGAGGAAACTTTGCCAACTGGCGGGAAATTCCAGACATGGCTCGGATTGGTTATCCGGTGATCGAGGCTCATCCCGATGGCACCTTCGCGGTGACCAAACATGAAAACACGGGAGGTCGGGTCAACATCGAAACCGTCACTTCGCAACTTGTCTACGAGATGGCTGATCCGGCCAACTACATCACGCCGGACTGCATCGCCGACTTTACCAGCATCCAATTGCAACAGGAAAGTACCGACCGCGTTGCCGTCTCTGGCATCAAGGGGCGTCCGGCAACGGATACCTTTAAGGTTTCGATCTCGTTTCACGAGGGCTATAAGTTGATCAGTCAACTTACCGTCGCAGGTCCTGACGCGGTGGACAAAGCCAAGCTGTGTGCTGACATCGTATTTGACCGCGTCGCAATGGACGGTGTCACGTTCACTGACGAAGAACGGTTCGTCGAGATCGTGGGGACCAACGTGTGCCATGCCGGCATCGCGCCGGCCCCAGAGGATCCAGCAGAAGTTGTCTTGCGGATCGGCGCCCGTAGCCCCGACCGCAGCAAGCTGGATCGATTGGGGATGGAGATCGTTCCGCTGGTCACCAGCGGACCGCCCGGGGTTACCGGATTCGCTGGCGGGCGTCCTCGCGCCACCGAGATCATCAGTTACTGGCCGGCGTTGATGAGCAAACGGAAATTGAACACCCGAGTTTCGGTTCAATAAGGGAGTTGAATTGCTGAGCCGAGGCTGACATTTCCTCCAATTACCGTATCGATTGAAAGCTCGAAGCCGAATCATATGAAAAAAACCGCAGAGACGCAGAGAACGGGGAGCTCGCAAAAATTGCGCCTGGAACTTTGTGCGTCCTCAGCGAACTCTGCGTCTCTGCGGTTGACTCATCGCGTTGGATGAATGAGCGATTACCAAGCATTCGCGAAGCGAGAGGCCGGTTTGCCGACTGCCCGGATTGCCCAGATTCTCCCATTTTTACGCTGACCTCCCAACAAGGCCCTGAAAAATCGTTTTGGCCTGATTCGAGCGGAAAAAACCTGCATTTCCGCGTAGGCTGGAATCTGTGGATTGTGAAAAGGCGATTCTAGCGCTAGTCTCCTGCCGATCTCTGGCTACAATCTGCGTCCCGGCTTACGTCGGATTTTTTTGACGGCCTCGCCCTTCCCAAATATTAATTCCCTTTGACATGAGTTCTGGACGCGACCGGTTTCTACAGCTGCGACAAGCTGCGCCCGTCATCCTGCCTTCGATGTTGAATTGCAATTTCGGTAACCTCGAACGCGAAGTCGAATTACTGGAAGATGCCGGTGTTGCCGGTTTGCACCTCGACGTCATGGACGGAGTCTTCGTGCCCAACTTCAGTTTCGGGTTAACGATTATCTCAGCCTTTCGAAGCTTGACGGACTTGCCATTGGACGTGCATCTGATGATGGTCCATCCGGAAAACTACATCCGCCAGTTTTGTGACGCAGGTGCCGATTGTCTCACGATCCATGCCGAAGCGATACAAGATCCCCGGCCAACATTGGATCAGATCAGGGACTTGGGAGTTGCCAGCGGAATTGCAATCAACCCGGGAACCCCGGTCAGCGATATCGAAGCTTGCTTGCCTCATTGCGACCTGGTGTTGGTAATGAGTGTTCAAGCCGGTTTTGGCGGGCAGTCGTTTCAAGCCGAGGTATTGCCAAAGTTCCAGCAGATCAGGGAGCTTGCCGGCGGCCAGGACGTGGTGCTTGAAATTGATGGAGGCGTCAATCCCGACACGATTGGGATGGCAACCGAGCATGGGGCTCAATTGATGGTGGCCGGCAGTGCTATCGTTAAACAGGATGATTATGCTGCCGCACTTGAAACAATGATGTCCAGGATCAAGGTATGAGTACCGTTAAAGAATCCACCAGCGAGATCAAAATTTTACTGGTCAAGGCCGGGTCGACCGATCTGGATGAGCAGGGCCGTATCAGCGGTGCACTCGATTTGCCCTTGTCAGAATGCGGACGAGACGAGGCGAGTGATATCGCCCACCTGTTGTCCGATCTCTCCTTCAAAACCGTCTACTCAGCCGCCTGCATGGCCGCCCGCGAGACGGCCGCTCAGATTCAAAAACTGTCGCCCAAGGTTCGACTACGGGTCGAAGAATCGTGGGCGAATCTGGATCATGGACTCTGGCACGGAAAGTGTCTGGAGGAACTGAAAGAGAATGCGCCCAAGTTGTACCGGCAATGGCAGGAACACCCTGAATCCATTTGCCCTCCCGACGGTGAAACATTTTCCGAAGTCGCCCACCGCTGCCGGCCAGCGGTCGAACGCCTGCTTCGCAAATTAAAATCTGGCACCGTCGTCGTTGTTGCACCAGAACCACTGTTGGGAATCCTGGAACGGCTGTTGACAGATCACAGCCGCCCCGCGACCGAGCTACAAGTCCTGCGAAAGTAACAGTCAGGTTTCGGCCTGCTTCTTGATGTTTAGCAAAAAGGCCTAAGCCAACCGTTGGGATCGCAAAGGAATTTACAAGTAACGCCCCGTCACCGAACGCGGCTCGGATTTGATTTCCTCGGGCCTTCCCGTGGCCACGATCTCACCGCCCAGGTCGCCTCCGTCGGGACCGAGGTCGACGACCCAATCGGCACACCGCACCAGGTCCAACTGGTGTTCGACGATCAGCAGCGTGTGGCCGGCTTCGACCAACCGATCGAACACTTCGACCAATCGAACCAGGTCAGCAAAATGCAACCCGGTGGTCGGTTCATCCAGAATATACATCCGCTGCCCTGAAGACGAACGAGCCAATTCGCGAGCCAGCTTGATTCGCTGTGCTTCGCCACCAGACAAGGTATTGGCCGGCTGACCCAAAGTCAGATATCCCAAACCAACGTCCGCCAAAACTTTCAGCACCTGTTTGATTTTGGAGAACCCGTCAAACACTCCCAACGCTTGATCAACGTTCAAATTCAACACCTCTGCGATGCTGTGATTGGCAAATTTGACTTGCAGCGTTTGTAAATTGAATCGCTGACCGTGACAGATGTCGCACGGCACAAACGCATCGGGCATGAACCCCATTTCGACTTTGCGGTACCCCATTCCCCGACAAGCCGAACACCATCCGGACCGCGCGTTGTAGCTGAACCTGCCAATCCCGTAACCGCGCTGTTTGGCTTCCCGAGTGGCGGCAAACAGCTTGCGGATCGGATCCAACAAACCACAATACGTTGCCAGGCAACCGCGGGGAGAACGCCCGATCGGACGTTGATCAACCATCATGACGGCTTCCAATTCGGCCGTCCCCGCCAATGACTCATACGGCGCAGGCAACGGTCCGGCTTGATTAAGTTGGGCCTGAACAGCAGGCCCCAGTGTCTGATTGATCAACGTGCTTTTACCGCTGCCGCTGACCCCGGTCACGCAAGTCCAACACCCCAGCGGAATCTGCAGATCGACTTGTTTCAGGTTATTCCCAGATGCCCCCTGTAACGTCAGCCAGGACGTATCTTGACCGGGATATCGCCGGTGCCGACGCGAAATGGTTTCCTGGCCCGCAAGAAATCGCCCCGTTAAACTCTCGGGATCGCTGGTCAAGTCCGTCGGCGAGCCGAGTCCCACGATTTGACCGCCGGCTTTTCCGGCAGCGGGTCCAATGTCGATCAACCGATCGGCGGTCCGCATCACCGCTTCGTCATGTTCAACGACCAGCAACGAGTTTCCGGCGCGTTGCACACCGCGCAAGGTCGCGATTAAACGATCCGTGTCACGATGGTGCAAGCCGATCGACGGTTCGTCCAACACAAACAGCACGTTCGTAACACCGGAACCAATCGACGCCGCCAACCGGACACGCTGGTGTTCGCCTCCCGACAACGTATCGGCGCCCCGTCCCAAGGTCAGGTAACCAAGCCCGACTTCGTTTAAAAAAGTCAATCGGCGCTGAACTTCATCAACCAGCTGACGCGCGACCTCAGCTTGGACCCCCGTCACTTGGCCCGGCACTGTTTCGAGGAAGGCGGGTAACGCTGATAACGGCAACTGGACGATCTCTCCCAGGTGTTGACCAGCCAAAAACACCGATCTTGCAATCTCGCCCAGTCGAGATCCATCGCAATCGGTGCACTTGATTTCCGATTGCAACCCCTCCAATTCGTCCTGCCGCTCTTCGTCCAAAGTAGTCGCCAATTCCTGCTGCAACAGCTGCCACAATCCGGGCACCTGTTTGTCATGCTGTGACAGGAATTGCCCCAAGGTTTCCTCAGGCCAGTGATGGATGGGAGTCGCAACGTCGATGTTTAGCTGGTCGACGATCGGCTGCAGTTTTTTCCACCACTTCCTGGATTGGGAACTGGGTAAACGTTCCCAAACCTCGATCGCTCCGTGGTCCAGTGAGCGAGTGACATCCAGAATCGAACGGGGATCGAACTGGATAAACGTCCCGGTGCCGTGGCAAGTCGGACACGCTCCAAAGGGACTGTTGAAACTAAATGTTCGCGGTTGTATTTCGGCGTAGTGAATATCACAGTTGGGGCAAACATACCGTGTCGACCAGGTCTGTGTGACCCAATCGCCGCTTCCGGCATCGGTTCTTTCCTGGTAGCTGATAGCGACTTGTCCATCGGAGCTAAGCCGGACTGCGGTTTCGATCGCTTCCAGTAACCGCGTCTCGATGCCTTCTCGAACAATGATCCGATCGGTGATGGCTTCGACCGTGTGTTTCAGATTGGCGTCGAGCACCGGGGTTTGCTCGATATCGTAAATCTCACCGTCGATCCGCACGCGGACCAATCGCTCGCGGCGTATCTTCTTCAAGGATTCCTCGTGGTGCCCAACCCGCTCCACGACCAGCGGCGAAGCCACCATGACCTTCGTGCGTTCGGGCAATTCCAGCACACGATCGCAAATTTCCACCGGCGACTGTTGGTGAATCGGCTGGTCACACTGATAACAGTGAATCTCGCCAACCCGGGCCATCAACAATCGCAAGTAGTCGTAAACTTCTGTCATCGTTCCGACCGTGCTTCGTCGTCCGTAACGCTGACGAGTCTGATCGAGACTGATCGCAGGCAACAGACCTTCAATGCGATCGACCGGCGGACGGGGAAGCTGGTTGAAGTACTGCCTGGAATTCAACGACAGGCTTTCCAGATACTGACGCTGACCTTCGGCAAAAATGGTGTCAAATGCCAACGAACTTTTTCCGCTGCCACTGGGGCCAGTCACCACAATCAGCTCGCCACGAGGAATATTCAGACTGATATTCTTCAGATTATGAGTTCGCGCACCGCGAACCGAAATGGAACCAGCCTGAGCGGGGTCGTTCACGTTTGCGATCAATTGATCTGGTTCAATTTTCATGAATTTTTCTTAGCTTGCCGAAGTCCACTGGCGGTTGACGGTAATTCAGCCACCGTATCGACGTCAATGGGATGGTGGGTGCCGTTGCGACCTGATTGCCTGGCCGATGCGCAACCCGTTAAAATCGATGACGTTAACGATCGGTTTTACCGGTTCCAATTCCGACCAGCGAAGTGTGGACTGATGGACGCGTTACTTCAAGATCGAACCGGACTATTGGACGCATTGTGGCACTGCCAGGACACATACGGATACATTCGTGACCAAGATGTGGCTGACTGTAGCCAGGCACTGGGTGTGTCGGCAATCGACATTGAAGGCGTGGTTTCGTTTTACCACTTCTTTCATCGGCACCCGGGCGCAAAATTCACGGTGTACTTGAACAACAGCATCGTGTCCCAGGTACATGGGTTCGCGAGAGTCAAAGAGGCGTTCGAAAAGGAAACCGGTTGCCGATTTGGCAAACCGGATCCTGCCGGACAGTTTGCCTTGTACGAAACCGCCTGCATCGGGCTTAGTGATCAGGAGCCGGCCGCATTGATCAACTGGGTTCCATTGACGCGACTCAATGGACTGAAAGTAAAAGACGTCGTCGCCAAACTTCGCCAGGGCGCACCAGTCGAATCACTCAGCGATCATCCCGAGTCACGAATCAGGTTTACCCCCGAACCCGCCAAGACTTTGTTCTTTCGAGAGTACCGGCCTGGTACGGCCATCAGGCAACTGAAGCAACGCACGCCTGACACGGTCATCGACGAATTAAAGCGTTCCAAACTGGCTGGCATGGGCGGTGCTTTCTTCCCTACCGGGATGAAGTGGGACTTTTGCCGGCAACAACCGGCCAGTCCCAAGTACATCGTTTGCAACGCAGACGAAGGCGAACCGGGAACTTTCAAGGATCGGGCACTCCTGGATCGCCTTCCCGGTCTGTTGCTCGAGGGCATGGTGATCGGTGGCTTTGCCATCGGGGCCAGCGAGGGGATCATCTATTTGCGAGCTGAATACCGTTGGCTATTACCCCGACTCCAAGCCGAAATCGAAACGTTCCGCCAGAAAAATCTGTTAGGAACCGACGTGGCTGGAATCGATGGGTTTGATTTTGATATCCGAATTCAACTTGGAGCAGGTGCGTATGTGTGTGGCGAAGAAACAGCATTGCTGAATTCGATGGAGGGCAAACGTGGTGAGCCTCGCGCTAAGAACTGCTACCCGACCGAACGCGGTTTTTTGAATCAGCCGACGGTTGTCAACAATGTGGAAACGTTTTGTGCTGCCGCCCGGATTATCGAACTGGGAGCCGAGTTTTACCTCAACACAGGAACGGAAAATTCACCTGGAACCAAGCTGATCAGCGTTTCTGGCGATTGTCGAAACCCAGGCATTTACGAACTGGAGTGGGGAACTTCAGTCGCGACACTTTTGGATTTGTGCGAAGCCAACGATCCTTACCTGGTTCAAGTCAGCGGCCCGTCGGGACAATGCATCTCAACCGCCGAATTCGATCGCAAATTCGCCTTGGATGATCTGCGCTGCGGTGGTTCGTTGATGATATTTAATTCCAGTCGCGATCTGCTGGAGATCTTGAGCAACTACGCTGACTTCTTCAAGCACGAATCATGCGGTGTCTGCACGCCCTGTCGAGCGGGAAACTTCATCGTCCAACGCAAACTGGAAAAAATACAGTTACTCAACGCGTCTCCGACCGATTTCGCCGATCTCCAGTCGTGGGGCAAAATCATGAAAACGACCAGCCGATGTGGACTGGGCGCGTCGGCCACCAATTCGCTGCTGGCTGCCATCGAAAAATTCCCTGAGTATTTCCAGAATCGTACGACGACTGAAACTCGCGGCATTCGATCCGACTTCAGCGTCGAAAATGCTGTTCGGGAATACGACAAATTCAGCAGGTAAACCTCCATGTCAACTCAAGCGAAAATCACGATTGATGGCCAAATGGTCGAAGTCGAAGCCGGCAGGAACCTGGTTCAAGCCGCTCACGACCATGGCTTTTTCATTCCATCGTTATGCTACTACGATCACATCGATCCGCCACTGGGGACCTGTCGCGTCTGCACTTGCAAGATCGATGGACAGATCCGGCAGGCTTGCACGGAACAGACTTACGATGGGATGGAAGTTGAAATCGATACTCCCGAATTGATCGATATTCGCAAAGCGATCGTCGAAATGATGTTTTCCGAAGGGAATCACTTTTGCCCTGCCTGCCAAAAGAGCGGTAACTGTGACTTGCAACATCTGGGCTACGAAATGGGGATGGATCACATTCGGTTCCCTCACCTGTTCCAGGACGAATTGATCGATTTCGCGCCTCAGCGAATGATCATGGAACACAACCGATGCATCAAATGTGCTCGTTGCGTGG
>CAZJEK010000145.1:0-2986 GCA_964545005.1 uncultured Pirellulaceae bacterium | reverse complement strand
GGAGGTCTTGACGGACGATGACAAACAGGTGTTTTCCTTCTGCAACCGGGGCAACGAAACGGTTGTCGGCATCGACTACGAACAGGAAGCCAAACTCAGCGATCAGCAGGCGATCGAAGCGATGCAGCTGTGCCCCACGGGTGCGATCATCATTCGTGACCAAGGGTATGCTGAACCATTCGGCAATCGCAAATT
The DNA here is from genome assembly GCA_964545005.1 of uncultured Pirellulaceae bacterium. GTDB lineage: Bacteria > Planctomycetota > Planctomycetia > Pirellulales > Pirellulaceae > Mariniblastus. Next base: position 2,791 of record CAZJEK010000145.1, on the reverse strand, counting down.
TGACCTGACTTCAAGCAAACCGCACGCCAAACCTGCGGCAACAACCCAGCCGCAACCGGCCTATCAAATTCGCGAAAAAAAGGTCGTGGCTACGATCTCGTTAGCTGGCTGTTTTGGTTGCCACATGTCCATGCTGGATTACGACCTGAAAATGTTCGACTTGATTGACCTGATCGAATTCAACAAGTCGCCGCTGAATGATATCAAGGAATTTACCAAACAGTGTGACCTGGGGCTGATCGAAGGTGGTTGTTGCAATTCGGAAAATATCGAAGTCCTGAAAGAGTTTCGACGGCGCTGTGATCTGTTGGTGTGTGTCGGTGAATGTGCGATCTGGGGCGGTCTACCCGCAATGCGGAACACAATCCCGTTAAGCGAATGCCTGGAAGAAGCCTACCTGAACGGCATCACCAGCGAACCCGAAGACGCCACGGTGCCCTACTCGGAAGACCTGCCCAAAATTCTGGACAAAGTTTACGCCTGCAACGAAGTGGTGGACATCGATCACTACATCCCGGGCTGTCCACCCAATGCGGAACATATCTGGAAAACAGTCTGCAACTTGTTGTGGGGCGATCATTTTTCCATCCTGTATTCTGATTTTAAATACGACTAGCGTGCTCCCATGGAAGCGAAAACACGAAAAATCACCATCGATCCGGTAACTCGTGTGGAGGGTCACGGCAAGGTCACGATTTACCTTGACGAAGATGGTGTGGTCGACCGGGCCAACTTGCATATCGTCGAATTCCGCGGTTTCGAACGGTTCGTCCAGGGACATCCCTATCGCGAAGCACCGCTGCTGGTTCAGCGTTTGTGCGGAATTTGTCCGGTCAGCCATCACCTGGCCGCTGCCAAAGCCGTCGATCAAATCGTCGGCCTCGACCCGGAAGATCTGACTGAAACGGCGAACAAGTTGCGACGTTTGCTACATTTCGCCCAGGATTTCCAATCCCACGCCGTACACTTTTTTTACCTTGCCTCCCCCGATCTGCTGTTTGGTATTGATGCCAGCGCCGAGCAGCGTCAAATCGGCAACGTGATGATCCAGCACAAGGAACTCGCCCGCCAGGGCATTCTGATGCGGAAGTTTGGTCAAAAGGTTATCAAGGCGATTGCGGGAAAACGAATTCACGGAATCGCCGCTATTCCCGCAGGCATGCACAAAACGTTTGACGAATCAGAACGAGATTATTTTCTGGAAGACAACGATACGCCTTCGATCGAAACGATGATCCACTGGTCGCAAGGCGTGGTCGATTTTTTCAAGTCTTACCACCAGCAGCACCAATCCTGGCTGGATGAATTCGCCAGCCACCCGTCTGGCCACCTCGGCACTGTTTCCGCAGACGGTGGTTTGGAACTGTATCATGGGCGACTTCGCGCAATCGACAGCGATGGCAACCGCACGCTGGACGACGTATCGCCAGACGATTACCTGGAGTACTTTACCGAAGCCGTTGAAAAATGGACCTACTTGAAATTCCCTTACTTACGTCACCTGGGTCGCGAAAACGGCTGGAATCGAGTCGGCCCGCTGGCACGGTTGAATGTCTGTGATCATATCCCAACTCCGCTGGCTGACGCGGAACTGAAGGTGTTTAAAGCGTACACTGATGGACGCCCCAACAACCACACCATGCACACCCATTGGGCGCGACTGATTGAGATGTTGCATTGCGCCGAGGCCATGCAGGAGTTGCTGAACGATCCGGAGATCACCAGCGACGATTTGAGAGTTGAACAGCGGGAGCACCGCCCCGAAGGGATCGGTGTCATCGAAGCACCCCGCGGAACGTTAATCCACCACTACCGCGTCGATGACCGAGGCAAGATCACCAAGTGCAACCTGATCGTTTCCACGACTCATAACAATGAGCCGATGAACCAGGCCGTCAAATGGGTGGCCAAGCATGTGTTGGAACGAAAACCAGAGATTACCGAAACGATGCTGAACCAGGTCGAGATTGCGATCCGAGCTTACGATCCTTGCCTCAGCTGTGCGACGCATGCGATTGGTCAAATGCCGCTGCATGTTTCGTTGCGTGACGCGCAAGGGAATTTGATCTCCGAGCGTTACAAGGAAGTCAACGGATGATTCCCTCGACAGTGCAATCCGATTCCGACGCCGCTGCCGGATCCGTCATGCTGCTGGGGATTGGAAACGACGGTCGACAGGACGATGGTCTTGGCTGGGCATTCCTGCAACGAGTCCAAAGCTGGGGCTCATTCGCCGGATCGATTCACTATCGATTCCAGCTGCAAATCGAGGACGCGCAAACAATCTGCCAGGCCGAAACCGTGATCTTTGTCGACGCCTGTCGTCAAACGTTGCCACAATCCTATCGCTGGCAGGAATGCCATCCGGCGGGGGAATTGGGCTACACGTCCCATCAGTTGACGCCGCAATCGGTGCTGCATTTATGCGATCAATTGTATGGCGTTTGCCCGCCTGCCTATTTGCTGCTGATCGAAGGCTTATCCTGGGAGCTGGAAATTGGGCTGTCAAAACCCGCGCAAGCCAACCTTGACCGGGCTTTTGAATTTTTCACGCGACAGCAACCTTGGATTGCAAAGCCAGGACGAGCAACATCGGCTAATCGCTGCCGCCACTACCGTGGCTAAGTGTGAGTAACCGCCATTGGACCGAGTCCACGAGGTTTTCGTCTAAGGTAAGTTTTCCATATGCGATCACGGCCGAATCGGCCATGCTACGCAACCCCACAAAGCAGCCCAATTCAAGGTTTTCGGCTGGCCTGTTTCAAATCACGCAGCTGAACAAACTCGGGCC
>CAZJEK010000144.1:0-13273 GCA_964545005.1 uncultured Pirellulaceae bacterium | reverse complement strand
TTCAACCGCAATCCCGCCATCAACGAATCCAGCGGCTTGGCAATCGCCAGCGTCGAGAACGCATTCTGGACATTCAATGATTCCGGCGGCGAGGCCCAGCTGTTCCTGTTGCAGGGCTCAGGAAAACTGCTGCATACCGTCCGCCTCCGTGGTGCTCGCAACCTCGACTGGGAAGCGATGGCGCGGTTCAACATCGACGACCAACCGTGGCTGGTTGTCGCCGATGTCGGTGATAACCAACGGCGACGAAAAACCTGCCAGCTGTATTTCTGTCCCGAGCCCAAGTTTGACCCCAACGATCGCGAGCAGAGTCAGGAATCTGCTGCCGTGTTTCCGCTTTCGTTTCAATATCAATCGAAACCGGATGATGCTGCTGAAGAGCAGGCAACCCTCGCTGTGTCGGTGGACTGCGAAGCGGTCGGCGTTGACGCGGCGACCCAGCACCTTTGGCTGGTCGAAAAAGTTTACTGGAATGCCGGACGGCAGCAGGTGCCCCGTGTCTTCGCGCTGCCGATCCCGATCGACGAATTGAAACGATGGGATGATCGCGGCCGACCGGAAGTTCTCAAGCCAGGCCAACCGATCAGCAACGCCACTCAAATTGGCAAGTTCCCGATCCGGAATGTCACGGGCATGGCATTTTCGCCGGATGGCAAATTGATGGTGATTCGCAACTACATCAATGCCCATCTATACCGCCGCCCCGAAACAAAATCGTGGCGAGAGACCTTGAATGGGTCCAAGCCGGAAGTGTTGGTCTTGCCGTTACAGCGTCAGGGCGAAGCGATCTGCTTTACGTCCGATTCCAAGTCCGTGATTGTCACCAGCGAGACAGTTGGGCAACCGATTTGGCAAGTGAAATTGCCGCAGTAGCAGCCACTGGGGCCAATGGCCCAAGCTACCTGACACCCCCATTTTTAGGCTAATGGCAGCGAAAGCCAGCTTAACGAGGCCGAAGTTGCCATTAAAACCAGGCATTGTCGGATTAATCACAAATAATTTGCAATGCTTCGGCGTCAATTAGATAATACCCGATAGCAGTGTTAAGACAGTGCGAACGTTTTTGATTCGAACTTGTCAAAGACTGCGAAACCAAAGGCCCTCCCACCGGGTTCAACTACCTGCCGCGATCAAGCGACAACCTGGCTGCTTCGGCACCCAGATATTGATATCGAAAACACGATTGAAATTTCCTGACTTGCAACGGTAACGCTCGTTGCCAAGTAGGTTACCGTCGTGGCGAGATAAAGGGCAAGTTTTGACCCTGGGAGAAAATGATGGTTCAAATTATTCATAAATCCACCGGCAAGGCTTTGCTCAAAGCCAAAAACGACTCGATCAAGGGTTGTGTGATTTCCAGTCACGATCTGGCCGGGGCCGATTTCTCCGGGCAAGATTTGACCGGCTGTAAATTCACTGGCTGCAATCTGGCGGACGCTGATTTTTCGGGCGCTAAATTGATGAGGGCCGAGATCAACAACAGTTGTCTCAAGCGAGCCAATTTCTCCGGGGCGATTCTTTCGCACGCTGACTTGTCGGACAACTCGATGGAAGGTGCCAAGTTCGTAGGCTGCCAGGCGCTGGAAACCAAGTTCCGCCACTCCAAAATGAACCTGGGCGATTTCGCTGGTTCCGATTTATCCGGTTCCGATTTCTTTTTCGCCGAATGCCGCAGCAAGTTCGAGAACGCCACGCTGGTCGGCGTCAATCTGTTTGGCGCTGATTTGACGCAAGCCGACTTTACCGGTGCGGACTTGAGAAAGGCCAACATGACCGATGCCAGCATCGCGCGCGCCGTGTTCAACTTCGCGAAGATGGAAGGGGCGATCGGCACTAACGGACAACCTTGGGGATTCGCTGTCCGCCCCAAGGAGCAAAAGAAACCCTGGTGGAAAGTCTGGAATAACAACGCAGCGTTGTAGTTTCGCAAATCGGAAGGGGAGTTTACGTAGCGGCCAAGCTAATATTAACTCGCTCGGAAGAATGAATGTAATCCTAGTGGCAACCATGTCAGTATTCCGAAGCGGTCACGGCCGAATCGGCCATGCTACGGAGAAGCCCTCACAAATCCACTAGTCCCATTCAGGACGCTTGAGGATTTCGGCAATCAGGATCGAACGTCCAGCAGCGCGAGGACTTTTCAGGCCTTCCAGAATCTCTTTGACCAGACTGCCATCGGGAACTCCAACCATCGCTGGCGGCGGATCATCGGTCACGGTCGGACGATCATCCAGCTTGGTCAAATCGTGATCCAGATTCCGATGGACGCGAGCGTCGACTTGCCCAGAGACCGAACTGATCGTCTTGCCCAACGATGTCGCATGCGACTGAATATCGGAAGTATTGATATGGCTGGCAACGTGATCTTGAACCGATTGCCGGCGAATATCGCGCTGAGGCTTCACGACCTCAACTTCGTCGTCGATGATAATCGCGTCCACCGGTTGTGGCTGGGGACGAGCAGGTTCGCGTCTGGCCTGTTCCCTTAACGGCGTGCGTTGGGGTGGCTCGGGCTGTTGACGTGGCGGAGTCGATTGGGCCGGTTGCTGCCCGCTCTGTTTTTGCCGACGACGTTCGGCCGCGCGACGAAGAAACTCTTCGATGTCCTTGGCCATGAATCCTATTCGCCTTTCGAAATTGCTTTTCGCATGTCCGTATCAGCCTGGACATTTCGCAATTTGTAATAGTCCAGAATCCCCAGCGTGCCGTTGTTAAAACTGTCGGCCATTGCTTTGGGAACTTCCGCTTCGGCCTGCACCAGTTTGGCGCGGCTTTCTTCGATCGAAGCCAACTTCTCCTGCTCCAACGCCACCGCCATCGCTCGTCGCCCTTCCGCCCGAGCCCGAGCGACTCGGGTATCTGCTTCCGCCTGATCGGCATTCAAGCGAGCTCCAATATTGTCGCCGACGTCAATGTCCGCGATGTCGATGGACACAATCTCAAACGCCGTTTGCGAGTCCAGCCGTCTGGCTAACACCGCCTTGGAAATCATGTCCGGGTTTTCCAACACCTCATTGTGGGTTGCCGCAGAACCGATGGCGCTGACGATTCCTTCACCGACTCGAGCGATGATGGTTTCTTCGGTGGCACCACCGATCAACTGTTGCAGATTGGAACGCACCGTCACCCGGGCGCGAACTTTCAATTGGATCCCATCCTTGGCCACCGCGTCCAGCGACTTACGAGCCGAACCTCTGGCGGGACAATCGATTACCCGCGGATAAACGCTGGTCTGAACCGCTTCCAGAACATTACGGCCCGCCAGATCGATAGCTGTTGCTTCGCGAAAACTCAATTTGATGGTTTTCGCTTTTTCCGCGGCGATCAAGGCTCGAATGACCTGGCGAACATCCCCTCCGGCCAGGTAATGAGCTTCGAGGGCTTTGGTGGAAATCTCCGACGTATCCAATTTGGCCTGAACCGCCATGATTTTGCTGGGCACGATCACCTTGGGATCGACTTTCCGCAAGGACATCCCGATCAAATTCAAAATCGAGATCTTGGCGTTGCTGAAAAAAGACTGCAGCCACCACTTGGCGTAATACAGAAAGATTACAAAGATCACAAACAGGATGAACAACACGATGGCCACCACGACCAGCGTGATGATCGCGGTATTGTCCAAGCCATCTTGAGCAAGAAACACGAACGGTTGCATTTCGGCGAATCCAAAAGTTGAGGTGCGAAGCAGCCTTGATTCTACGACAAGCGAGATCGCAAATGTAGAGTCGGGGCCAAAAAAGCGGCAACCTAACGGTCCAGCCCAGTCCAGGCGGCATTGTTTTTTGACGATTTGACGGCGGCTTCAATAAATGCCATGCCTTCGACGCCATCCTGAACCGTAGGAAAATCGTAACCGCCGGCGGGCGGTTCATGACCGGCGACAGCATCGGCGATCGCCTGGGCTGCGGCCAGATAAACATTGGCAAACGCTTCAATGAACGCCTCCGGATGCCCAAACGGCAGACGTGTATAGGCCGCGCAAGCGTCGCCGTTGTACGAATTGCCGCGTCGGTGAATTTGTCGGGGAGCATCCACGAACTTGACCGTTAACTCGTTGGGATGTTCCTGATGCCATTCCAGCGAAGCCTCGGTCCCGTAGACTCTAATATTCAGGTTGTTCTCTTCACCGGCGGAAATCTGGGACGCGTACAGGATCCCACGCGCGCCGCCTTGATAGCGAACCAGCATGTTGCCATCGTCATCCAACGGGCGGCCGGGGATGAAGGTGTTCAAGTCGGCAGCCAATTCTTCGATTTCCAGCCCCGTGACATATCGAACCAGATTTTCGGCGTGCGACCCAATGTCACCGATGCAGTTGGAGACTCCCGAGATACTGGGATCCATTCGCCAGTTGGAAATCTGCCCTGGCTTTTCGTCCTGCAGCGCTTCGAGCGCATAGCCCTGCGGGTATTCGACCACGACCTTGAGAATCTTACCCAGCTTGCCGGCGGCCACCATGGCCTTGGCTTCCTTAACCATTGGGTATCCGGTGTAGTTATGGGTCAATGCAAAAACTTTTCCGGACGACTCAACGGCAGCAGCCAGTTGCTTGCCTTGCTCAAGAGAAAACGCCAACGGTTTCTCGCAGATCACGTGGAAACCAGCATCCAGAAAACACTTGGCCACGTCGTAATGCAGATCGTTGCGGGCGACGATCGAAACAAAATCGATCCGCTGGTCTGAGGGCAGGGCAGCTTCACGCTCAGCCATTTCCTGGTAGGTGGCGTAGACGCGGGACGGATACAGGTGCAGGTCTTCTCCCGAGGCGCGACTTTTTTCCGGATCCGAAGAAAATGCCCCGGCCACCAGTTCGATCTTGCCGTCGAGTGCGGCGGCCATGCGGTGAACGGCACCGATGAAGGCACCGCGACCACCGCCAACCATTCCCATCCGCAACTTGCGATTTAACTTGAACTCGGGCATCGTCTTTTTTCCTTTCCGATCGGGGAAGCGTAAACTCTCAGCCGCCAGCGAAGATCTTAAAACGCGACCGGTTTACCAGTGGCCGCAGATTCGTAAATTCCATCGATAACTTTCATCAATGCCAAGGCTTGATCCGGTGTATTCAATGGCTCTTCCTGGCCGTCAATCGTATAAATGAAATTGGCAGCGGAACGTTGCCGCCCCATGTCTTCGCAATCGTCGACTTCCAGTGTTCGGTTCACCGAATTACCATCCTCCTGGACATAAATTTCAGCGGTATCGATTGCCGTCTCATCGACGCCGTCAGTGCCAAACAGACGCTCAATCTTGCCACCGGCGCCGGTACCCTGGAATACCACCGATACTTCTTCACGCTTGACCATTTCCGCCCAGGAAACTTGCAAGGTCAGCGTCTGGCCGGTCTTGAATAGCACGAAACCGTGTGCGGCCGCTTCCACGTCGGTGGTCCCATCCTTCTTGTCGGGAATTCCCCACGGCCCTTTAAACGCCTTGTCGGTGATGAAGGTGTCGTAAGTTTGACCGATCACGTGAGCGGGTTCCGGGTACCCCATGAAGTACATGGCCAGATCGATCATGTGCAACAGGTCAATCACCGGGCCGCCGCCGGACAATGCCCGGGTCGTGAACCAGCCCCCGAATCCGGGGATCCCGGTCCGGCGAATCCATTTGGATTGAGCCGAATTGATATGGCCAATCGTGCCATCCTGAATCAGTTCCATGATCCGGTAGGATTCCGGCCGCGCCCGATTATTGAAGTTGAACATCAGTCGCCTGTCGTCCGACTTGGCGGCCGCGATCATCTGCTCGACTTCGTTGGCATTGAGTGCGGGAGGTTTTTCGCAGAAAACGTGTTTGCCTGCATTGAGGCACTGAATCGCTAGCGGTGCGTGGAATTTATTGGGCACGATAATGCTAACCGCATCGACATCAGCCTCCTGCAGCATGGCCTCCACGTTGGAGTAAGCGTGGGGTATTTTCCAGGTCGACGCTGCTTCCTGGGCTGCCGCTTCGTTCATGTCCACGATCGCTACGATTTCGGCACCGGCCTCACGAAAACCAGCGGCATGGTACTGGAGCATTCCTCCGGCTCCGACAACAGCAACTTTGGTTGGCATGCGCGATATGTCCTTCTCAGTATCAGGTAAAAATGAATTTCAGCACCGTTTTAACAGATCGTTGGTCAGATTTCACCAGCGGGGAAACCAACGGTTACCACGAATTCTTATTGGGCGTTGGGCATTTGCAAGAAAATGTGGTGAACGACGAAGCATTTTTCCGGTTCCCCGCCCGTCGACGGTTGTCTATACGTATCGGGAGTTTCAAAAAATGTCTCAGTTGTCGTGGTTTTACCTGCTTGGTCTGGTTTCCTGGTTCATTAGCCCCCCTTCGACAACCGACGATTGGACTCAATGGCGCGGTCCCGACCGCGACAGTCGGCTAAAAGCCTCCTGGCCAGATCAGCTGGATAATTCCAACCTGAAGAAGTTGTGGAGCAAGCCGTTTGGGCCCAGCTATTCGGGTCCCATCATCGCCGGTTCCACCGTTTTCACCACCGAAACGAAGGATCGCCAGCAGGAAGTCGTCACGGCCCTGGATACAGCTTCGGGGGAAACCAAGTGGACGGCATCTTGGCCGGGAGCGATGTCGGTGCCATTTTTCGCAGCCCGCAACGGGAGCTGGATCCGCTCGACTCCCGCAACCGATGGCAAGCGAGTTTATGTCGCGGGCATGCTGGGACGACTGGTTTGCCTGGACGTCGAAACAGGCAAACAAATCTGGGAAATCGACTTACCCAAACAATATGGAGTCACGGCCGAAGACTTCGGCCACGTCTGCTCGCCGCTGATCATCAATCCAGACGATTCGGTCGACCGGGCGATCTACCTGCAAAGCTGTGCCGGTTTCTTGAAACTGGACCGGATTACTGGAAAAGAAATCTGGCGAACATTGGCCGGAGGCGACAATAACATGATGTCGCGGGGCGCTTTCAGTTCCCCAATTGTCGCCGAACTGGACGGACGGAAACAGCTGGTCGTGCAGACCCGCACCGACTTGGCCGGCGTGGATCCTGACAGCGGCGAAGTCCTGTGGAAACAACCCGTCCCGAATTACCGGGGCATGAACATCCTGACCCCCACGGTTTATCAAGACCTGGTGTTTACCAGCGCCTACAACCAACGCTCCTTCGGTTTTGAGATCAAGAAAAACGATCAACAGTTCAAGGCCACTGAGAAATGGATTGCACCTGGCAAGTGCTACATGTCGTCTCCGGTCATTATTGGAGACCACGTTTATTTGCACCTGCAGACCAAACGAATGGCATGTATTGACCTGAAAACGGGTGACACCAACTGGGTTTCAAGCGACCGGTTTGGCGACTATTGGAGCATGGTCACCAACGGTGAAAAAATCCTGGCGCTCGACTCCAAAGGTTCCTTATTGCTGATCAAGCCCAATCCCGAGAAGTTTGACCTGATTGGCAAAGTCAAACTGGACACCGATGACAGCTGGGCCCATCTGGCGATCGTCGGCGACAAGCTCTACGTTCGCGGATTGAATTCGCTGACGGCTTATCAGTGGACCAAGTAGCCACTTCAATTGGAACAACCGGAACAGTCGGTTGGTGGTGGCCTGTTTTTAAGCGCTGCTGATCGATTTACTGGCAAGTCAAATCGGTCTGGTGGGCACTGCGTCCTAGGCTTCAAAGATGCCATTGATTTCGCACCAACGCCCCACCACTGATCGCCGCCGAATTGGCGCGGTCCCAGCCTTACCTGGAACCATGAAACTGTTGATCGTCGACGACTGCCCCACGGTCCGTTTGCGGCTGTCCCGAACCGTTGTCAAGCATGGCTTCGAAGCGGTGATCGCCAAGGATGCCTTTGAAGCGTTGAATTTGCTGGAAACAGGAGACATGCCACGTCTGTTGATTGTGGACTGGGTGATGCCGAAACTGGAGGGACCAGACTTGATTCGGGAGATTCGCCAGCGGGATCCCGATCGCAGCATTTACATCATCATGCTGACAGCCAAAACCGGTCGGGAGGTATTGGAAACAGCCTTTCGCTGCGGTGCTGATGACTACTTGTCCAAACCCGTCAATGACGATGATCTGGTTCGCCGAATTTCCGAAGGCCGCAATATTCTCGAGCGCCACGACCAGGTGATGTCGGCCACGCTGAAGAACTAAGACGTCGATTAACGAAGACCCAGGTTGCCGTCTCTCGCTCCGCGATAGTTACGTAGCATGGCCGATTCGGCCGTGATCGCAATGGAATACTTAGAGCGGGTGAAAGCCTTGCCGACTCGGGCCAATGGCGCCAATGGCCCAAGCTACCCGCGCTCCCTTGTCTGGGCCCGCAGAAAACTCAACCACCGCGCGATAGCTTGATGCCTTCCCCGTAGCGGATCGCGACGACGCACAAGCCCAGCATGCAGAACATCACCGAAAACAAATTGAAATTCGATAGCGAAATGATGCTGCAAAAGGTGATCAACGCCAGCGTACCAGCCAAGCGTGTCGGCAACAGGAACAGAAACACGCAAGCCGATTCGGCGAGAACCACAAACCGGGAGTAGCCCGTGGCGATCGCTCGTAACGTCGCGTCATCAAACTGGTTGCGGAGTAAATTGAAAAACCAGAAATCACGATCGACGAAATAGACCTGGTACAATACCTCCCCCGACCAATAGCCGGGAGTAAATTTCCCGACGGCGCCGCCAAGAAAAACCATGGACACAATCAGCATCACGAATCGAGCGGCCTTCTTCATTAACTGTTCAGCAGGCTGCTGCATCGAAAACGCCAACCACGTGCACCAGGTCGAAGCCCAGAAACAGGTCAGGAAAGTAACATCGTTGTAGCTGCCCTGATGCCAACACAATCCGGCCATGCACAGCATCGTTACACTGGACTGGATGCGTAAAAACCTCTGGCTGGAGAGAAACATGGCCACCAGCCCCAGGACCAGCGGCAGGATCATCAAGCCTGCCAGAACTTCAGGCGAGCGGAACAGGGTTGGGAAGAAATCATCGACCAGCCGAAACTCGCGGTACAGTGAGAAGGCCAACGGGTAGTAGCTGGCTTTCCACAGCAACGACATCATGATCGCGCCAGTCACGGTGCGGTAGGCCTGTAATCGAACATCGACTGGAACGGCTGCAGTTTTCGAGACTGACGTGGCAAAGGGTGTGGCAGGCGACTGCGATATCGAACCAGGACTACTCATCGTTCACCTCCTCGCGGACCACTTTGGCTGCGGTGTCCGAGACCGGGATGATCTGGTAGCTGGTATTCAATTCACGATCACGAAACCGAGACTGAAAATAGAAATGCCCGCCGCCGTGCTGCTTGAGGAACGCTCTGGATTGCACGAAGGTAATTGTCCGCGTCGGAAAATGATTCAGCATGTCCATCCGAATTCCGTCGGGCGGTTGTTGCTGCCCCCGCCCCTCCAGGCGACCGAAATAGTCCTGGGACAGCTCGGCCCGTCGCTCGGACGAGAGCGGATCGGGGGAATACCAATAAGTGTTTTCGAGGTTGTACATCGCTGGCGTCAATTGCTGAGCCGCCCAGGCGGGGTACTGGGCGGTCCGCAAATGAAACCGGTTCAGATAACTGTCCTGGACGAACCGACTGATCGGCAACAATCCGACCCAGGTCACCACCGTGGCAAGCAATGCCAGCAACAGCAGCGAGGGCCAATCGCGGGTTTGCCAGATCTGTTGGAGAAACGCCTTCATTTTTGTCTTCTCCCGGTTTTAGCCGGGAAACACTCCGTGGCCTCGGTGTCTCTGTGGTTTTTCCTTGACTGATAGAGTCAACACGCGATCTCGACGACGCTTGCTGTCTAAAAATCGGCCCTTGGAAATCGTCCACCCGCGTGAATCCAGCAAAAAACGGTAGGCTTGTCGGCGCTGGGCGAAACAACACGAAAAGTCCGCATTTCACGGCCTTTTCGTGTGCCAGAACGTCGCGATTGCCGCTTCTGGCCCACTTCTTCAAAAAAAATTCGTTTTTTCCAAAGATCCGGATTCCAGCACCGAACAACTTCTCATCGGCGAACCATTGAACCCTCCCAAGGGTCACCGTCAGCCAGGGTGGCGACGGGGCAATTAACCGGGTTTGCAAATAAAACCATTTGAATCTCACGATTCACGTATTGATGAGGAGTACCTCCATGTGCAAGAAAATTACTCTGGGCGTTGTGGCGATCGCGGTGGTCGGCGGACTATTGTTCGGCGGCAAACTGATCCCATACACCCAAACCGCAGTCCACAACATTCGCCACGCGGCGCAAGGTTCGGTTCCGATCGAATTCCAGATCGATGCGGCCAAGAATGAGTTGCAAAAAATTGAACCTGAAATTAAATCGATGGTTCACTCGGTGGCCAAGGAAAAAGTTCAGATCAACCGCCTGGCCGCTGACCTGAAGCGTCAGGACGAAATGCTGGCCGAAAGCTATGACGAAATGATGGCTTTGCGTCAGCACCTTGAGTCTGGCAGCGAATACTATGTCGCCACCAACAGCAAGAAATACTCCAACAGCCGAGTCGAAGAAGACTTGCACCATCGCTTCACGCTGTACAAAACAGCCAAAGCGACTCGGGACAAGCAGGAAGAGATCCTTCACATTCGCGAAGAAGCACTGGAAAACGCCTTGGCCAAACTGGATGAAGCCAAAGCCCAGCAACGCGAGTTGGAGGTTCAATTGGAAAACCTGGTTGCTCGTAACCGCATGAACGAAGTCGTTGCTTCGGCCAGCAAAATCAACATCGATGACAGCCAATTGGCTCGAACTCGTCAGATGATTGATGACATCGACGCGACCATCGCTGCTGAAGAGGAAGTCCTGAACATTGCTCCCAAGTACTACGGTCAAATTCCTGTGTCCGAAGAATCGGCCCTGCCAACGACCAACGTGCTGGAAGAAATGGACGTCTACTTCAACAATGACAAGGGCGATCAAGACGACGTCGACGCAGAATTGTTCGACGACGAAGCCTGATCGGGCAAATAGCGATAAAGCTTGAACCTTGCACACCTCCTGGGGCTCGCGGCTGATAGAATTAGCCCGGGCCTTTTTTGTTGAGTTGGTGGTAGCTTTGGGTTGGGAATGAAATGTTGGGACAACGTTATTGAAACACAGCTCAACACAGACTCATAAAAATTACCGCAGAGCCGCAGAGTCTATGGAAAATCATTGCACGGAAGCTCTGCGTCTCTGCGGTGAAAAAACTTGGTTCTACTCGGTACGTAACTGGGGCCATTAGCTCGAGCCAGCAAATCTCCCCCAAAATTCAGTTTTCGTTGCGATCACGACCGAATCGGCCATGCTACTTCTCTGGAGTAAAAGACAACAATCACGGCCGAATCGGCCATGCTACCTAACACCATGACCTGGTTCTCACGGCAAAACGAATTGGATGACGCGATCGCGCGAGGTGATCTCGAGTTGGCGATCGAACAATGGCGACGTCACCAAACCAGGACTCGTCGCTGGTCGGATGACCAATTAACGCGCCGGACCCGTTCGACCAAACGCTTGACCACGGCTTTGACTCAACGGGCCAATACATCGATCGCCAATGGCAACTTGTTCGCCGCCTGGAACGATTTGTCCTTGGCTGCCGAAATCGCCTTGCCTACCGATCAGGATGCGGTGTCCCGGCAAACCAACGAACTGGTCAACTTGACGACCGAACAGGCCGAGTCCCAATTGCGGCAGGGGCATGCCAGCCGCGCGATCCAGTTGATCGACGAACTGGCCAAACGCAAGATCATGGACTGGCGCGCCGACCGGATCCGCAATCTCGGCGAGCTATTGAAGTCCGCCAAACAATTCGCTGGCGAGGGAAAATTCGACCAGTCGATCAAGTGCCTGGAACGGGCCTATCAACAGCAACCCGAGATGGATCAGTTGCCCAAACAAATCGACGCTCATCGAAAACGCCAGGGCCGGCTGAATGAGTTGACCCGGCAATTGCAATCGTTAGCGTTAGCCTGTCGCTGGAAGGACGTCAACGATTGCTGCCAGGACATTTTGGCCCTGGCTCCCCGGCATGAGATCGCCGTCGCTGCCAAACGGCATTCATTGCAACGCATCAAGAAACAGACTTCCGCTGGCTCCAGACTGACGAATGTGCCCAGCGACTCGCACCGAGTCACCGATTCGAATTCATTTTTCCAATTCGATCGAGCTGCCGATGGCAGCTTTCAACCGGCCTCCAACCAACCGGAACAGGCTGTTGCACAACCGGCTGTCGACACGTTGCCGGCATCACTGGATCAGGCTGAATCGGTGCTGATCTGGATCGACGGCGTAGGGGGATTCCTGGTTTGCCTGAAACCAATCGTTCTGATTGGCCAGGCCAAAGACCAGGCCCCGGTCACGATTGCCTTGCAAGCCGATTTGCGGCAACGGCATGCCAGAATCGAAATGATTGCTGGCCAGCATCTGGTTCAACCGCTGGGGCCGATCCAGATCGATGGGAAATCGACGGATGCTGCGTTCGTGTTAAAGCACGATCAGGTTTTGACACTCGGCGATGGCGTTAAACTGAAATACAGCCAACCCCATCCGTTAAGCAAAACGGCCAAACTGGATTTTATTACTCGTCACCGCACTCGCCCCTGGTCGGATGCGGTGCTGTTGGCCAGTCAGTCGATCATTCTGGGGCCCAATCCCAACAATCATGTATTCTGCCCCCATTGGAAATCAGATGTCGTGCTCTTTTGTCGTAACGGTCGCTGGTATTGCCGCAGCAAACGGCCATTTCGATGCGATGGTGAAAAAAGCGATGGAGACGCTGAACTTGGTTTAACCTCTCACGTTGCTGGCGAAGATTTTTCACTTTCGCTGGAACCGGTCGCGATTCCCACCAGGGAGCGGCATGGAAACTAGACAAAACGATGATACAGCAGCTAGGCTAAAGACTGTGGGGCATACTCAGGAACCGGCCGACGCCGAACCTGCCCCCGGGAGAACCGGCATGCGATTTTCTTATCAGAGCGGATCCAGACCTCTGGACGGCTATACCATCAAACGCGGAATCGGCGTAGGCGGATTTGGCGAGGTATATTTTGCGCTCAATGACGCGGGAAAAGAAGTCGCTCTGAAACGAATCCAGCGAAACATGGACGTCGAGCTACGCGGCGTTCGACATTGCCTGAATCTGAAACACGTCAACTTGATCGCGTTGTGGGACATCCGCACCAATGAGTTCGGCGAAAGCTGGGTGGTGATGGAGTATGTCCCCGGCCCTTCTTTGCGAGACGTCCTGGAGTCGTCGCCGGATGGGCTGAGCCCGGAGGAAATCAAACGCT
>CAZJEK010000143.1:0-13365 GCA_964545005.1 uncultured Pirellulaceae bacterium | reverse complement strand
GCCAGCACGAAGAGGTCAATTGGCTGGGGCCCAACCGCTGCCAGTGCAAACAATGCCAAAAAATGGGTCACTGGTTTGAGAAAGCCGGCTTGGTGATGTGGTTTCGGGGCCAGGAAGAACCACAACAGTTCATTGTTCAATTTCCCATTCCCGACCGTCAAGAGATGTTTCCACGACCGGTAACCGAGTCAATGCGATAGGGATTGAGATGACCCCGGGTGTTCGAGAGATCCACTCGCTTGCGCGTTTAGAAGTTGCACCATTTCCGCTGGACATGAGCCCAATCGCGGTTTCTCATTGCCGAAATCAACGAGCCAAAAGCTTCGCAAATGTTGCTTTTCACTCAGAATCTAACGCTCTCGCATTCTTAAAAGACGGCCCACTCCGGGGCGTGATTAGATTTGTACGCTATTCTTGGGGCTTCCGCCCCAAGCTATTGAAGACGGCCCCTCCGGGGCGTTTTGAGTACGATCTTCCTCGTCGGCAAATCTATTTGCGGAGCGAAAGGCGACAATGTGCAACTTCAAAACTTGCGCGTCGGGCGTGTACCGGAAAAGCTCCGCCTGGAGGATCGAGCTATTGCGAGGGGAGCGCTGAAATGTTGGAATTTGGCATGCCGACTGGGGCATCCAATTGGCTCTGCACTATGGGGCATTGGTATAGTACTAGTGCCGCGTCATGTATTGATTTTGGGGTTGGCACTTCAATTTAGCGATTGGTTTTTCGAGCAAGATTGACTCGCCAACCCCAATTCTTAAGTTAGACGCTGCACTAGCATAAACCGAAGTATCACCCGGACAAGCCGGAGGCATTATTATTTGCTGGTGAAGACGCGATGTAGCAACAAGGTAACGATCACCCGGACAAGCCGGTGGCTTTCGATTCGCACTGGCGCTTCAGCGAAAGTTTAATTTCAACCTCTCCGGGGTAGCTTTGCGTTTCAACTCTGCAACGTCCTTTAGCCTCTCCCCTTTAAATCCGCACCGGCCCAGTTGCCAACCTCATCAATGTCCGAAACGAGAGACCATACCAATTCAATGCCGCCGTCGGAGGATCAGCTTCAAGAACTGATCCAACTGCAATCGGCTCAACCCGTTCAACACCACGAGACGCACATCTCGCACGTCTTTCTGACCGACAGATTCGCCTACAAGTTTAAAAAGTCGGTCAAGTTTGAGTTTCTGGATTTTGAGTCGCTGGAGAAACGCCGGTTTGCTTGCGCCGAGGAAGTTCGCTTGAATCGCCGGCTCGCCCCCGACGTCTATCTGGGAGTCGTTTGCATTGGCCGGTCGGTTGATGGCCAGCTCAAGCTGATCGATTCACAGTCGGCCAATGATCGCGAATTTGAGCCAGTTGAATGGGGCGTCAAAATGATTCGACTACCCGACGATGATCGGTTGAGTGAATTGATCAGTAATGATCGGCTTACCTCACAACAAATTGATTCCGTTTGCGGGATGCTGATCGATTTTTACAAACAGCTACCGCAGGAACAGGTGTCTTGCGATGATTACCTTGACTTCTTTTACCAGCAGATCCTCGACAACCGGACGACGCTGCTGGCAAGCTGCGATCGGTTAGGAGCGGAGTCGTACGCCCAGCAAGTTCGTGCCATTCACTGCCGGTTATTGGAGTTCCTGGCTTTCGATCACCAGGAAATCGCATCGCGAGTTGACGCGACCGGGCAGGGTTCCCGAGTCGTAGACGCCCACGGTGACCTTCGGCCAGATCATATTTACCTCTCGCCGCACCCGTTGGCGATTGACTGCATCGAATTCAACCGCGATTTCCGCACCGTCGACTTGGCTGATGAATTGAGCTTTTTGGGCATGCAATGTGAATCCATGGGCGCCGACTCAATTGGCGACCAGCTGATCAACCGGGTTCTTGCCGCGTTGTCGGACCAGCCTTCGGACCGGCTGCTGGCCTTTTACCGTTGCTACCGAGCTTGCGTGCGATCGAAGGTAGCCGCCTTGCGTTGTCTGCAAACCTCGGCGGACCCGCAACCTGGCGATTGCGACGAATGCTTTGCTTTCCTGGAATTGGCTCGCCGTCATGCCGACAAATTGACTCGCCCCAAACTGATCATCGTCCGCGGATTGATGGGCAGTGGCAAAACGACGTTTGCCAGGTTCGTATGCGGTCGAATTGGGAGCCAACACTTGCAAACCGACCAGGTGAGAAGAGAGTTGTTTGGTACTTCGGATCAGTCGGCTGGATACGGGGAAGCCTTATACACCGAAACCAATCGAATGCGTGTTTACGACGAAATTTTTAAGCGGGCGTCTGAATCATTGGCCGCCGCGATTTCTGTCGTTGTCGACGGCTCGTTTCTGAAGGAAGAACTTCGATCGCGATTTGCCAAGCTTGCCGATCACCATCATGCTGACTTTTTGGTTGCCAATTGCTGCTGTCCTGTTGAGGTGAACCTGCACAGGATTGCCGCTCGTGCAAAACAAGGCACGACGCTCTCAGATGCCCGGCCGGAATTATTGGAGCAACAGCGAGACGCAGAAGAACCCATTCCGCCAGCGACACCGCACCTGAATCTTGACGCCACCAAAACTCCCGAAGCAATGTTTGACCGGCTGGTGGAACACGTTGCGTCGCATTGGGCACTTCCGCTGCGTTAGTTCCATTACGTTGGCCTCGTTAAAACATGAATGCTGGATGAACATGACTCAATTAACTTCTAGAATAATTTGCCAGCGATTCCCAAGCCCAATTCGACTACTTCGCCGACCATGAACCGATCTCAATCAAATTCTCGATCCGCTTTTACGCTCGTTGAACTATTGGTGGTAATCGCCATCATCGGCATCCTGATCGGCATGTTGATGCCTGCCATCCAACAAGTGCGCGAGGCTGCTCGCCGCACGGCGTGCAAAAATAACTTGCGGCAGTTGACATTGGCCATGCACAACTACGAGAGTGCATTTAGTCAGTTTCCAACTGGGTATTCGTACATCTCGGGCGCCGATTATGCCGCTCAAACGGGCAACCCAACTGGCGACCCGTTGGCGAATCATCTGGGACATAGCTGGGGCGCCCATATGTTGCCGTTTCTGGAGCAGAAGAACCTGCATGACCAAATCGATTTCACCCTACCAGGTTTTGATCCGATTAATCTGGCGGCCCGGGAAACGCCGCTAAGCGTATTTCTGTGCCCGACTGATTTCTGGTCAGTCGACAACTTTGTCGTTCGCGACGAGTCTTCCAACCCCGTGGAGCGCTACGCCGCAGCCAGTTACTGTGCCAACTGGGGACCTGCATCCGGTGTTGTCGAAACGCCGACCAACCCAGCCGATGATATCAACCTGGATGCGACCCCTGATGCCAGCCAAGGTCCGTTTTACAGAAACAGCAAAACCCGGTTTGCCTCGATCACCGATGGCACGTCGTCTACCCTGGCGATCGGCGAGCGAACCAATGGTCCGATCCTGGACACCAATGGCAGTCCAATCGGAACGCCGCCGCACCCCAACTTTGAGAACGTCTGGTTTGCAGCGATTCGAGATATTGACGCCCCCGATGACGATCACGGCCACATGGTGTTGTTCGACACCGAATACGGCCCGAACCGGGCGCGGGGAGCAGGTACCGGCGCCGACCGAGGCGTTTCTGCACCGCATGGTGGCCTGGCTCAATTCGCGTTTTTGGATGGGTCGGTGCACACGATTTCTGAATCGATTGACCTGACAACCTATCGTGCCTTATCCTCGATGCGTGGTGGTGAGGTAGTCGGCGAGTATTGATCTCGAATTATCCAACCAGGGTGAAATGAAACTCAGGCGTTCTTCATTGATTTTTCTGGGCCTGAGCATCATCGTGTTGGTCGCGTGGCTGAGTTGGCGAGCTGCCTCATTGAAGCCGTTGTATGCAACCAACCATCGCCATGAGTCCCTTCCATCTCACGAACACATTCACACTCATGGCGACGGCGTTTCACACGGCCACGATCATTTCGGTTTGATTGGGACCACCAGTCACGCCCATGCCCACCAGCATGACCACCACCATCAAAACGAACTCACCGCCCCCGGTACCGAGGGGTTGACCCAATTTGGTCATCGGCATGGCGCGAAAACAACCGAACACTTTTGGGGCCATGCCGTCGTACAGGACCGCAATCAACTGGTCGTCGAGCTTTGGGTTCAAAGAGGACAGCAGCTGGAAGTTGTTTCCGCCACTGATTGCGATACCGCCCAGGTCTTCAATGGTAGCCAGCCGGTTTGTGAAGTCGATTTCAGCTGGAGCAAGACCAATGGAATCGCCACGATGCCGGCCAACGTTTTCTTCCTGCCAACCCAAGTCGTAAAATTGTCGCGCCTGAAAATCGAGGGCACCGAATTCAACGCCGTGTTTCCGCTGGAACAAAAAATGGAAGCTGCGAAATAAATCGCAAACATCGTCGCGATGGCGTGATAATTGCAGGCCCCAAGGTTTACCATTTGAACGGGCAAACGGCTTGAATTTGTTTCTCGACGATTAACGAACATCGACTATGGATTCTGTAGTGAATCACGAAGCCTCTCAGCACCCTACCGAGCATCGGGAAGGCGGATTGGGCGAATTGGCCTCCACGGCAATTTGTGGCAACGACATTACGTCGTCCTGCCTGTACGTGTCGGCTTTGGCGATTGTCTACGCCGGGCGGTGGGCACCGGTCTGTCTGTTGATGGTCGCTGGCACGTTATACCTGTTCCGTTCAATTTACGCCGAGGTGGTCGGAGCGTTACCACTTAACGGCGGAGCCTACAACGCCTTGCTGAATACGACCAGCAAGTTTCGCGCGTCGATCGCGGCCTGTCTGACCGTACTGTCCTACATGGCCACGGCGGTGATTTCATCGAACGAGGCCATGCACTATTTACACCAGCTGTGGGACGGATTGCCAATCATCGGAGCCACGATTGGATTGCTGGCGTTTTTTATGGTGCTGTCAATCATCGGGATCACTGAGTCTTCGGTGGTGGCGGTGTTCATTTTTCTGTTTCATCTAACCACCATGTCCCTGCTATTAATACTGGGGACCATTGCCGTCTTTGGACAAGGTCCGGAGATCCTGTACAGCAACTTGCAGACGCCGACCGAAGGCGGCATCTGGATGGCCCTGTTCTTCGGATTTTCCGCGGCGATGTTGGGGATTTCCGGCTTCGAATCTTCCGCAAACTTTGTCGAAGAACAAGCGGAGGGAGTGTTTCCCAAAACACTACGCAACATGTGGATCGCAGTCACGGTGCTGAATCCGGGAATGGCCATTCTGGCCTTGGCCCTGGTACCGTTGGCAGACGTCGCCAACCACCAAACGGCCTTGCTGTCGCATATGGGAGGTCAAGCCAACGGAAACTGGTTGTCCTGGGCGATCAGCATCGATGCGATCCTGGTATTGAGTGGCGCAACGCTGACCAGTTACGTCGGCGTCACCGGCTTGGTCGAACGAATGACCTTGGACCGTTGTCTGCCTGGATTTCTTTTAAAGAAGAACCGTCGCGGTACCCCTCACCGGATCATCGGAATCTTTTTTCTACTAACGGTGTCCGTGCTGTTGATCACTGGCGGCGACCTGAAATCACTGGCAGCCGTTTATACGCTGTCGTTTTTATCGGTGATGGGTTTGTTTGCGATCGGGAATCTGTTATTGAAATACAAACGACCAAACCTGCCACGGCCTTCCAAAGCAGGCTACTTGACGGTCCTGGTCGCGTTGGGCGCGGTCACGGTGGCAATCTTGGGGAACTCCAGGATCAACCAGCAATATCTGGTCGTGTTTCTGGAATACCTCATTCCGACCGTCTTGATCGTCACCCTGATGCTGACACGCCTGCAGATTCTCGAGTTGGTCGTGTTCCTGGTCGACGGATTTCGAAAGAAGATCGGACGAGAACGGAAGCAGGCGGCCGAACACCGGGATTGGGAATCCGCCCGCTGGTGGGCTCGATTGGGAATCCGAATTCGACGGTTGGATGATTGGCTGTATCAGAAAATGGATCAGATCAGCAATCAGCAAATCGTGTTCTTCACGCGCGGTGACAATCTACGGAACTTGAATCGGGTAGTCCTGTACATTCTTGAAAATGAGCACACCAATCTGGTCAAAGTGGTCACGGTCGTGGAAGAAGAGGAACAAGTCCCCACGAAATTAAAAGAACAGCTGGAGTTTCTCGACCAAGCCTACCCGGAAATCGTTGTCGAATTCGTTGTGCTGAAGGGTAAATTTACTCCGGAGTTGATTCAACAATTGTCCCAACAATGGAACATCCCCACCAACCTGATGTTCATTGGCTCTCCCGGTGATCACCTCATGTATGGCATCTCCGACCTGGGTGGCGTCCGCTTAATTATCTGAGCTCAGCAGCTCTAAGGGGCACCAATCACCCATTCAACGTGAACCAGAGGAGTGCCTGAACGAATCTCGTTTCGGAGAGGCGTCGCCTGGCAAGTTCCCAACGGCAATACTTAAAGGCGAGGACTGGGACGGTTATACTGAACGAGCGAAGTCGCCGCTGGAAAGTTCCGCTTTACCCAGAACGCAACGTTCCCATGAAATTTGATAATTACCGGCTGCCTGAAAACTGTTTTGATGAAACGTTTTCTGCCCCCGGCAGTCCCCGCGATGCCTGTGCCCCGTTCGCTCGCCGCTTACGGGAATTCAGTGACCAAGAGCTGAGTTCCCGCCAGGAGTCGGCTGAATACCTGCTTCGCGACCTGGGGATTACATTTACGGTCTACGGACACGAGGCCGGAACGGAAAAAATCTGGCCGTTTGATCTTTTGCCTCGTATCATTGACGGCAGCGAATGGGATTCAATTGAGCGGGGTTTGAAGCAGCGCATTGAAGCGCTCAACCTATTCATCGACGACGTCTACAACGACCAAAAGATTTTGAAAGACGGTGTCGTTCCGGCTGGGCTGCTGGAAGAGTCGGTAAATTTTCGTGAGCAAATGCGAGGTTTTTCGCCGCCCTGCGGTGCCTGGTGTCACATCTCGGGCGTGGATTTAGTCCGGGCCGCTGACGGTCAGTTCCATGTTCTGGAAGATAACCTTCGTTGTCCATCAGGTGTTTCTTATGTGCTGGAAAATCGCGAAATCCTGAAACGCACCTTGGCCAATGTATTCCAAGGGATGAGCGTCGCTCCGGTCAACGACTATCCAGAACGATTGCTCGATACGTTGCTCAGCTGTGCACCGCAAGATGTAGAATCACCGACGGCAGTCGTCCTGACTCCTGGCATCTACAACTCGGCCTATTTTGAACATACGTTTCTGGCGCAGAAAATGGGCGTCAAGCTGGTGCAAGGTTCGGATTTGACCATCCGTGACAATCGGGTCTACATGTGTACAACCCGGGGGCTGCAACGAGTCGACGTGATCTATCGGCGGATCGATGACGATTTCCTGGACCCCAAGCACTTCAACCCGGATTCCGTTCTGGGCGTCCCTGGAATCATGGACGTTTACCGTGCTGGCAACGTGACATTGGCCAATGCACCGGGCACCGGCATCGCGGACGACAAAGCCGTTTACGCTTACGTTCCTGAAATCATTCGCTATTATTTGAAACAGGACGCGATCCTGTCCAACGTCCCCACGTTTCTGTGCAGTGACCCGCAACAGCGGCAGCACGTGTTGGCCAACCTGTCCAAGCTGGTCGTCAAGCCAGTCAATGAATCGGGCGGGTACGGAATCGTGATGGGGCCACAGGCTTCGCAAGCGGAAATGGACGAAGCGGCTGAACGCATTCAAAACAACCCGCGAAACTATATCGCCCAACCAATGCTCCAGCTGTCAACGGTTCCCACTCTGGTTGATGGCGAACTGAAACCGCGGCACGTCGATTTGAGGCCGTTTGTGTTAAGTGGCAAAGACATTTATGTGATGCCAGGTGGACTGACTCGGGTTGCCTTAAGAGAAGGATCGATGATCGTCAATTCGTCTCAAGGAGGAGGCAGCAAGGATACCTGGGTGCTAAGACCGAAACAACAATCAACCGGCAGTCCCAAGTCTTCGCATTTCCAGCAACACCAGTCCCAATCGCAAACCTCTTCGACGGGTGACAATCATGCTTAGTCGCGTCGCAGAATCAATTTACTGGATGAGCCGTTACGTGGAACGGGCCGAAAACGTCGCTCGGTTTGTCGACGTCAATGACAACCTGGCGATCGGTGACAATTCAGCGATCGCAGAGCAGTGGCTGCCGCTGGTGAACACGACCGGTGACCACAAAGACTTCCATCGCCGTTACGGTGAACCGACTCGTCAGGAGGTCCTGCAGTTCCTGTTGTTTGATAGTGAAAATCCCAATTCGATTCTCAGCTGTATCGAGAAAGCACGCGAAAACGCCCGCACGGTTCGCGAAGTATTGCCGTCGGCCATGTGGGAACAGTTAAACCGTTTCCGACGGTTGGTCGTCGATGCTTCCCGATCTGGTGACGCCTTGGAACAGCCCTACGATTTTTGCGAGTCGGTGCGAACGGCCAGTCAGCTGTTGGCAGGGATCGCCCAGTCTTCCATGTTGCACGACGAGGCCTGGCTGTTCAAGGAAATGGGACGGTTCATCGAACGAGCCGACAAGACATCGCGAATTGTCGACGTGCAGTATTACCTGCTGCTGCCCCGCGTCGAGGACGTCGGTACCACGATTGACATCGTACGCTGGTCCAGCCTGCTGAAGTCGGCCGATGCATTGGACATGTACCGCCGGACCCACGGCCGGATTGTACCGCGAAAAGTTGCCCAATTCCTGATTTTAAGTCCGATTTTCCCACGCTCGATACGATACTGTATCGCCCGGGTTCAACGGTGCCTGGAGGGCTTACAGCAGATCGATGCGGCTCGCGATTTGTTGGCCAGCGACAAGCTGGCGGCCCAATTGCTGGGTCGGCTCGGCACCGTTGCGATCGAGGAAATCATTGACCAGGGGATGCACAGTTTTATCGATCAGTTCCAAGGTGCTACCAATGCGCTGGGCAACATGATTTATTCCGATTTTTTCAACACGGAAAACCAGCGTCAGCGATTTTTTGGGCAACGCTTACCTTCCCAGGTGGCAGCCAGTTCCCAGTAGTTGCGATGTTTTTGTTTATATCCAAAATCCCCCTCAGCCCAATGCGTTCGGTCGGGACACTGACCTGACGCAGTATCGATATGATTCGCGCCGCTAGTGATGCCGGCCCATCGATCATCGTATTCCAGAGTAATCCATGAGTATTCAGGTCGCGTTACACCATCGAACCCAATACCAGTACGACCGCCCCGTTTCGGCTGGCCCGCAAGTGATCCGGCTCCGTCCGGCGCCCCACTGCCGCACTCCAGTGCTCAGTTATTCTTTGCGAATTTCGCCTGAGCAACATTTCATCAACTGGCAACAGGATCCGCACGGCAATTTTCTGGCTCGAGTTGTCTTTGACGAGAAGATTTCCAGTTTAACCATCGATGTCGATCTGGTGGCGGACCTGTCGATCATCAATCCGTTTGACTTCTTTATTGAAGAATCGGCCGTCAAGTTTCCGTTTGAATACTCGCCGGATCTGCGGGAAGACCTCAAGCCTTACCTGGTTACCGAAACGCCCGGCCCGAAATTGGCGGCCATGTTGCAATCGGTGGACCGCGATCACGAGCGAACGATTGACTTCCTGGTGGCGTTGAATCAAAGAGTCGAGCAGGAGATTGAATACCTGGTGCGGATGGAACCCGGCGTACAGTCCTGCGAAGAAACCTTGGACAAAGGCTCCGGTTCCTGTCGCGATTCTGCCTGGTTGCTGGTTCAGCTATTGCGGAACATGGGACTGGCGGCCCGGTTTACCTCGGGATACCTGATTCAACTGAAGCCAGACGTCAAATCGTTGGACGGGCCGTCGGGAACCAACGTTGACTTTACCGACCTGCATGCCTGGACGGAGGTTTTCCTTCCCGGGGCAGGCTGGATCGGATTGGATCCAACCAGTGGTTTATTGGCCGGAGAAGGGCACTTGCCATTGGCGTCGACGCCCAACTTTTCATCCGCCGCCCCCATCACCGGCGGGATTGAAAAATGTGAAACCGAGTTTTCGTTTGACATGTCGGTCCAGCGCGTGCTGGAAGATCCCCGCGTCACTAAACCCTATACCGATCAGCAGTGGTCGGCGATTGAACAGCTGGGACACGAAGTCGACCGGCATCTGAATCAGTCGGATGTACGGCTGACGATGGGCGGTGAACCGACGTTTGTTTCGATAGATTCGCCCGATGATCCTCAATGGCAAACCGAAGCGTTGGGTGAAGAAAAGAACCGGTTGGCCAATGAATTGATGACGCGAATGAGAAAGCGGTTTGGCAACGGAGTGTTACTGCATTACGGCCAGGGGAAATGGTACCCCGGTGAGCCGGTGCCGCGCTGGGCCAAGTCCTGTTATGCGCGGAAAGACGGATTACCGTTGTGGAACGACCCCGATCAATTCGCTTCCGAAGGAGTCGATCATGGTCATACCATCGCCGACGCGGAACAATTTGCGTCCGGCATCGCCAGTCGGTTGGGGGTCGCCGAAAGCAATGTGACCGCAGCTTATGAGGATGCGATTTACCATTTATGGCAGGAACAACGGTTACCGGCTGATCTCGATATCGCGGACGAGCATTTGGGCGACGACATTGATCGCCGTCGATTGGCCAAGGTCCTGGAACAGGGGCTCAACAACCCAGTCGGCATGATTTTGCCGTTGATGGTGGAACGAAATTCCGGTTCGCCCCGTTGGATCAGCGGACCTTGGCAAACCAGAACCGACCGGGTCAACCTGATCCCGGGTGATTCACCGATGGGTTACCGTTTGCCATTAAATTCGCTGGTCGAATTCCCCGAACCGATGAAGCAGGCGTACCAGCCGCCCAGCCCTGTGGTCGTCCGGGGAGAACTGCCCACTCCGGGACAGCTTCGCGAGTTGCGACAATATCCGGGCATGGCCATCACGACCCCGGAACTCGAGGCCGAACCTGAATTTGAATCGCTCAAGCGGGCCGAAGAGCACTATCGAAAACAGATGCAGGAACTGCATCCCGGGCAAGCATTCCCAGACCCGGCGCTGGAGGCAACTGCCGATCCGGTAGCCATCGCCGACTCCCATCCCGGTATTCCGTTTGCCCTGTGCGTGGAACCTCGGCAAGGGACCTTGCACGTCTTCATGCCTCCGACCGATCGACTGGAGCACTACCTGGAAATCCTGGCCGCGGTCGAGGACACATCCGTGGAGCTGCAATTGCCGGTTTTGATTGAAGGCTATCGGCCACCGACCGATCATCGCTTGCATCACTTTAGCATCACCCCAGACCCCGGCGTGATCGAGGTCAACGTTCAGCCAGCCGAGAGCTGGGACGAATTGCATCAGATCACGGCAGGCCTGTACCAGGACGCTTATCAGACTCGGTTGGGGACGGAAAAGTTTGAACTCGATGGCACCCATTCGGGAACGGGCGGCGGAAACCATGTGGTCTTGGGAGGCCCGACTCCGCTGGACAGTCCGCTGCTGCGTCGACCTGATCTGCTGCGGTCACTGATCGGATACTGGCAGAACCATCCGTCCCTGTCGTACCTGTTTTCCGGACGGTTTATTGGCGCGACCAGCCAATCGCCACGAGTTGACGAAGGTCGTACCGATGCGTTGTACGAATTACAAATTGCGTTCGATGAATTGGACCGGCAGCTCGCCGAACACCAGCATTGCCCACCTCACCTTGCCGATCGATTGTTCCGTCACTTGCTGATTGACGTCTCCGGAAATACGCACCGGGCTGAGTTTTGCATCGACAAGTTGTATTCGCCCGACAGCTCCAGTGGTCGCTTGGGCCTGCTGGAATTTCGTGGCTTTGAGATGCCGCCCCACTACCAGATGAGTCTCACGCAACAGCTGTTGATCCGGACCCTGGTGGCCCGGTTTTGGGAGGCGCCCTACCAACAGCGACTGGTCGACTGGGGAACGCGGTTGCACGACCAATTCCTGCTACCGCATTTCGTCTGGCAGGATTTCAACGACGTCATTCAGGACTGCCAGGATTCCGGATTCCCATTGCAAGCGGACTGGTTTGCCCCCCATTTTGAATTTCGATTCCCACGGCTGGGAACGATGGAGTTCAACGCCGTTTCGATGGAATTGAGATCTGCGATTGAACCATGGAATGTGCTGGGGGAAGAAACGACGGGGACGGGAACCTCGCGTTTTGTCGATTCGTCAGTGGAACGCTTGCAAGTCAAAGCCAATGGCCACGTCGACGAACGTTATTTGATTACCTGCAATGGTCGGGTCCTGCCTTTTCATAAAACCGAAACGAAGGGACAATATGTCGCCGGCGTGAGGTATCGAGCCTGGCAACCCCCCAGTTGTCTGCATCCGACAATTCCGGTCGACAGTCCGCTGACATTTGATGTTTTCGATCGTTGGTTGAATCGCTCGGTAGCTGGCTGCCGATATCATGTGGGGCACCCAGGTGGGTTGAATTCCGAGACACTGCCGGTAAACAGTTACGAAGCCGAAAGTCGCCGGGCGGCGAGATTCACCAGAATTGGCCACCATGGAAATCGGCTCCAACCTGAACAGGTCGGCGTAAACCGGGACTTTCCCCTGACACTTGACTTACGAAAAGACCGACTTTGACCGATCCCCATCCAGCTGATCAGAAACAACAGCTGCAGCAACAACACCAGGCGTTACAACCTGCCGCGAATGAGATACCGGGTGGATCGATGTCATTTCAGTCGCAATCACATTCTGGCACATCATCGTTGCCCCAGGAGCTGCTCGATTCCTATCAACCGGGCAACCGGTCGTATGACGAAGTCGTCGATACCTCCGGAACGCCAAGACCAAGCTGGCAACGTTTAAGCCTTTCGCTGTCACAACTTGGTCCGGCGGGAATTGAGCACCGCTGCAAACAGATTCGCCGAGTGATTCACCAGCATGGAATTGCCTACAACGCTTATGGTGATCCATCACTGCGGCCCGAGCGCAGACAACTGGATCCATTGCCCCAGTTGATCGAGGGCAGTGAGTGGAACCGCTTGGAAGCGGCGTTGCAACAGCGGGCTGACGTGTTAAATCAGTTGCTGGCCGATCTGTACGGGGCTCAAACCCTGCTTCGAGAACGATTGCTGCCGCCTTCGATTGTTTACCAGCACCCCAATTTCCAGCAGGCATTTTTTGATTTGCCAACCGCTGGCAATCGCCATTTGCATTTTTATTCCGCCGGTCTGGTACGTTCGCCCCGGGGCGATTGGTGGATTTCTTCGGACCACACCGACTGTCCGGTGGGTTCCGGATTCGCGCTCGAAAACCGGATTGTGATTTCGAGATCGTTTCCCAATGAGTTTCGGCGGTGCAACGTTCAACGACTGGCTCC
>CAZJEK010000142.1:0-13390 GCA_964545005.1 uncultured Pirellulaceae bacterium | reverse complement strand
GTGTAGCCCTCGCTCACGCTTCGGGTTTCCCTTACGACTAAATCAACAGGCCCTTGCGCCGTGGGCTAATCGCTGCCGACCCTCCGGGACTTTCTGCCAATGGCCTAATCGGTTAGCGCTGAGATTAAATTGCCGATTACCTCGTTATCTGCAATACGCATCTTTTTGATCATGTAAATCCTGATCATCCTGTCCCTTTCTTGGCCCCTTTCTCACAATGGACAACGTGCTGGAAAATGGATACGACCATCGTCGCAACGGCCAAGCTTTGTTCGACTTGCCCAATGGCTGCGCGATTTCAATAATTTTGACCTGTTGAGAAAACCTCGTCGCTTTAGAATGAAGGCACCACGTTATCCCCCGATTTTTGTCGATCGACCTTCGCGACATGAGTTCTACCATTTCACAAACCAGTTCGACGCTGCCTGATATCGAGCCGATTCAGATCGGCGATGTCGTCATCGATCCACCGGTGTTGCAGGCGCCCATGGCCGGGTTTACGAACTACGCGTTTCGACAAATCGTCCGTGAGTACGGCGGAGCTGGTTTGATTGCGACCGAGATGGTGAATGCTCGCGGATTCGTGTGGCTGGATGAGAACACACCGGAACATCCGGACCGGCTGTGGGGCGTGCGCGACGAGCCTCGACCGTTGGCGGTGCAGATCTGGGATAACCAACCGGAAACGATGGCCAAGGTTGGTCGCCGGCTGGTCGAGGAATACGGTGTCAGCATAGTCGACATTAATTTTGGCTGCCCCGTCAAGCAGGTTACCGAGAAAGCGAAAAGCGGCAGTTACCTGCTGCGGACGCCTGATAAAATGGGCGAAATCATTTCGGAAGTGGTGAAAGCCTGTTCGCCAACCCCAGTGACAGCCAAGATCCGACTGGGTTGCACTCGTGACCAAATCAATGCAATCGATGTTGCACAGGTGGTCGAGGGGGCCGGAGCTGCCGCTTTGACCGTCCATGGGCGAACCGCTCAGGACATGTTTCGCGGCCATTCGGACTGGGATCGAATTTCAGAAATAAAGCCCTATCTGAAAAAGATTCCTTTGATCGGAAACGGTGACCTCGACAGCGCCGAAAAAGTGGTTCATGCGTTTCGCAACTACGACGTAGATGGCGTGATGATCGCTCGTGCCTGCCTGGGACGCCCCTGGCTGTTTGCACAATGTCAAGCCGCGCTCACTGGTCAGCCTGTCCCGCCGGACCCAACTTTGGCCGAGCAAAAACAGTGCCTGCTGCATCATTTTGACCTGGTCGTCCAGCGCTTTGGCGAAGACAAAGGTGCACAATTGATGCGACGATACGCCTGCTGTTACGCGCAAGGCCGCTACGGGGCTCGCGCGTTTCGAACTCATGTCGCCAAAGTCAATTCAACCGCAGAGTTCTACGCCGTGGTGGAAGAATATTTTCCCAAGGAAAAACCCGAGAAAATATCTTAATGACTGCTTTTTTCGTCTTCGTTTCGCGAATGCATTGAGTCCGACGAAATGGTCCAGCGGCTTTGGCGCTTGCCACCGACCTGCCTTATTCATGCGTCATTCGATTTTTGTCCGGGGCCAGCGCCCAATCGGCTGGACAGAAACATTCAACCAAGACTACATAATCGAGAAGTAATTTTCGCAGGCAAAATCGAGCGACTCTTCGGTCAGCTCCATCGGACGTTTCAAGAATTTGCAATAGTTGCGGACCTGGAGTAACAAGTCACGTGGATGGCAGTTCCTCAACGGACGGTTGGTCGGCATGTAGTGCTTCTGGATCAGGTACTGAATCAATTCCGGCTTCCATTCAAACTTGTAGATTCCACACATGATCTTGAACAGTTTGACGAAGTTTTCTACAGACGGGTTCGGCACCTCAATCTTGTAAGGAATCCTTCTCAAAAACGCATCATCGACAAGATCTTTCGGTTCCAGGTTGGTTGAGAAAACGACCAACTGATCGAACGGAACCTGGATCTTTTTACCGTTACTGGTGTTGAGGAAATCATAACGTTTTTCCAGCGGCACGATCCACCGGTTGAGCAGTTCGTCGACCGTCATTCGTTGACGACCAAAGTCATCGATCAACAGCAAACCCGTGTTGCTTTTCATCTGTACCGGTGCTTCGCTGATTCCGGTCTGCGGGTTGTACTGAATCTCCAACTGATCCATCGTCAGCTCACCACCGACAACGATGGTAGGACGAACGATTCGAACCCAGCGGCGATCGTAGTTACCCGAATTGAGCAAACCTTCACCTTCCTGAATCGGTTCTTCAATGTGACTCATCGGATCGAATACGCGAACAATATCGCGATCCATCGAGATGGCACGAGGAATCCAGACGTGGCGTCCAAAGGCTGCGGTGATTCGTTCAGCGATACTTGTTTTACCGTTTCCTGGATATCCGAACAGGAACATCCCGCGACCACTGTTCACCGCCGGTCCCAGTTTTCGCATCATGGCCGGGTCGATCAACAGATCTGAAAAAGCATGTTCCAGATCTTCGAGGGATGGACTTTGATCGTTGATGGTTTGTTCGTTGACACTGCGGACGTAATCGTCGAAGTGAACCGGAGCGGCTCCGAAATACGAGCAGTAATCGGAATAGCGTTTACCACGTTCTCGACCGACTTCTGTCAACCGACAGATATAGTCGTTCATTTTAGAGTCGATGTAACCCAGCACCTGTTCCTGCTTGAGCCGTGTGACGCTGTTTTCGACCATTTGAAATGGCATGCCGATCTGATTGCTGATATCGCGAATGGAGCATTCGCCCCGCGCCAGCAGGTACTTGCAAATCAGCTCTTCCATCATTGCCTCGGAGACGCGTGATTCGGCCAGCGTCTTGGGTTCGGGCGGAAAAAATTCGGAATCGTCATCGAAGGCCTGAGCCGCCGAAGTGGGCTGAAACGATGATGGTGCCGCGGGCACCTCGCTGGGCGCGTCACCATTGACTAATCCGTTGATTCGATCGAGCAGTGCATCGATACTTTCGCCAGACTGCGAACTGAGGGCTGCGTTTTGAGAAGAGGTGGAATCCATGGTAGCGATCCGAGAAACAAAGGCTCCGTTGACGGGAGGCGGGGAAGTTGACGTTTTGGCAACAGTGCACGACAACGTTACGTCGTTATTTCAAGCCCGTCAAAACCAGCCGGGAGATTGCTGTTGAATTTTTGCCAGGTTCAAAGCAGTTCCGATTGGATCGATTTTGAGGGCTATCTCCAGCAGCTACGCATTAAAACGGCATGATCATTTCCATGTCGAACGGATCACGCAGTCCTTCGCCGAGACGCTTGAGCGCCTCGGTTTCGATCTGTCGCACGCGCTCACGCGTCAGCCCCAGCAATTCGCCGATTTCCTTGAGCGTATGGGGTTCGGTATTTTCCAGACCGAATCGCATCTTCAGAACGCTATATTCCCGATCATCGAGATCATGCATCATCGTCTTGATTTGCGACATGATGTCGCTTTCGAGCAACTCCTCTTCAGGACTGCGTGCCCGCTCATCCATCACCATTTCGCCCAGCGACCAACCGGAATCCGATTGATCCGTTTGCGGCGTGGAGTTGTAAATCTGGATGGCTTTCTTGATGATCGGCAGCTTCCTTTTTGGCAGACCCAGGAGCCGCGCAACTTCCTCCGGAGTCGGATTTCGTTTGAGCTCGTCGGTCAACCGAACGCTGGCCCGTCGCCACTTCGAAAGCAGCTCCACCATGTAGGCGGGGATCCGAATCGTTTTTGCGGAATTAATCAACGCCCGTTTGATCGACTGCTTGATCCAGTAGCTGGCGTACGTGCTGAATCGGGTTCCCATATCCGGATCGAAACCTTCCACGGCTCGCAACAGCCCCAGATTGCCTTCTTCGATCAGATCCTGCAGTCCCAGGCCTTTGCCAGTGTATCCACGAGCGATATTGACGACCAATCGCAAGTTTGCCCGGACCATGCGGTCGCGGGCTCGGACATCGCCTTGGGCAATGTTACGGGCCAGCTGCTTTTCTTCGTCGGCCGTCAGCAGCGCGGTTTCGTTGATTTCGCGGAGGTAGGTTTCCAGCGGCGATTGCAGGCCTGAACCTCGAGTCCGAGACTTGGCTCGCTTGAGGTCTTTCAATTCGTTGTCGATGGATACGTTTTCGTCTTCAGTCATTTGTTTGCCGCTCTGGTGTTTGGACGTCAGGTCAGTGATAAGCTATCGACGGTTCGGTGATAAAGAGTGAAGACTCCGTAAACTTTGACGGTATGCAGCGACCGTACCGGTCAAATCGATTGAACGGGTTAGTTGCTCCAGAATTGTTCAGCATGGGGTATCAATCCGGCGTGACCAACGCAACAAGTTTACGTGAGCTCCATCCAAGTTAAACTCGACGATCAGGCGCTCCGTTTTCAATCCCGTTGAGGCAAGCTTTTTTATCATGCAGACCATCTTGACCATCATGGGGACCCGTCCAGAGGCCATTAAACTGGTACCATTGGTACTTGAACTTCAATCGCGTCCCCAGGAATTCAAATCCATTGTTTGCGTCACGGGCCAGCATCGGGAAATGCTGGATCAGGTGCTGTCTGCGTTCCAGGTAAAAGCTGAACATGATCTCAACCTGATGGCTCCCAATCAGACGTTGGGATTGATTACTTCGCGAGCCACGGCTGGACTGGACAAGGTTTTTTCGACCGTGCAACCCGACGTCTGCCTGGTTCAGGGAGACACGACGACCGCGTTCTGTGGCGCGTTAGTGGGGCACTACCACCAGACGAAAATTGGGCACGTTGAAGCTGGATTGCGAACGGGAAACAAGTTTTCTCCGTTTCCCGAGGAGATGAATCGGCGTTTGATCGGCCGCCTGGCGGATTTGCATTTCCCTCCCACCCAACACGCGCAGCAGGCGTTGCTGGACGAAGGTGTCGATCCTGACACCGTATTCGTGACCGGCAATACCGTGATCGATACGCTGTTGATGACCCGCGAGCGAGTCACGGCCAATGTGCCGTTGGATGCACAGCCATTGCAGCCGTTGGTCGAGCGTGGAAAAACCGTGCTGGTGACTGGCCATCGTCGCGAAAGCCATGGGCGGGGTTTTGAAAACATCTGCCAGGCGATTCGAAACGTCGCTGATCAGCACCAGGATGTCACCTTTATTTACCCTGTTCACTTGAACCCCAACGTTCAACAGCCGGTGCATCGAATTCTTGGCGACCACGAACGAATTCAACTGATTCAGCCATTGTCTTACGATCCATTCGTGTGGCTAATGAACGCATGCGATATTGTATTGACCGACTCCGGTGGCGTTCAGGAAGAAGCACCATCGTTTGGTAAACCGGTGCTGGTGATGCGGGAAACAACCGAACGTCCCGAAGGCGTTGCGGCCGGTAACGCCGTGCTGGTGGGGACCGATCGCGAAGCAATCGAAGAAAATCTGAATCGGCTGTTAACCGATCCGGCGGCTTATCGTCAAATGGCCGAAGCGCGTAATCCCTATGGAGACGGTACGGCTTCACGACAGATCGCCGATATTCTGGCCAAAACTTAGCGGTGGTGCTCTGCTTGCCAGCGCCGAGCGGATAGTGTACAAAACAGGCCAACCGTTCCAATGTCGGCAGCGGTTATTGAGCTTTTCCCCTGTCCCTCGATGTGCTCCATGGCGCTACGGATGATTCTTTCTGGAGGTCAAACCGGCGTCGACCGAGCGGCCTTGGACGCCGCAATTTTCCTCGAGCTCGATCATGGCGGCTGGTGTCCGCGGGGAAGACGAGCCGAAGATGGGCGGATCCCACGGCAGTACAAGTTGAAGGAAATGCCGCAGCGCGACTACGCCCTTCGGACAGAACAGAACGTGGTTGATTCAGATGGCACCTTGATCCTGCATCGAGGCCCGATGACCGGCGGAACTGAATTGACTCGGCGCCTGGCCGCCAAGCACCGGCGGACTTGCTTGTGTATCGATCTGCAACCCATGCAATTCCCCGAACGCGAACAGCCGGACGTCGATACCGAAGCTTTGATAAACAATCTTGCCATCGCCATTGAGCAGTTACTGCGCTGGCTCGAAACGGAACCCATCCAGGTCCTGAATGTGGCTGGACCTCGAGAATCATCAGCCCCCGGAGTGGGAAAACAGGCCGAGTCGTTTTTGATCGCGGCATTGCAGGGGCGTTAAACCATAAAGAGGGTGCCCTCTAGCCGTTAATTCCGGCTTTTTTTATACTCGCGGCGTACGAAACCCAACTAAATTTTCGGATCCATGGCTGCATCGGAAAACTTCAAACGACCGTTGTTTGCTGGCGTTGATGTTGGCGGCACGAACATCAAAATCGGGATTGTTGACGACCGGGGCCAGATTGTTGCCGACAATAAGTTTCCCACGCAACCTGCCGCGTCGCCTGATATCGCGATTGAGCAATCGCGTCAGGAATTGGATAGCTTGTTGGAGGAATCCGGGTTTGCGTGGGACGATGTCGACGCCATCGGTGTCGGCACCCCGGGCCCGATGGACATTAAACACGGGACCATCCTGACGCCAACGAATTTGCCCGGCTGGCATCATTACCCGATCCGCGAAAAACTGGCCGTCGCGGTCGATAAACCGGTCACGTTTGCTAACGATGCCGGTGCCGCAGCGTTCGGTGAATACTGGGTCGGCGGTGGCCAGGCGTTCGACAGCATGGTGATGTTGACACTGGGAACCGGGGTTGGCGGCGGTATCATCGTTGACGATTTTTCGATCGATGGCGAGCACAGTCATGGTGCCGAACTGGGCCACGTCACCATTGACACTTCCGACCAGGCGAGAACCTGCGGCTGCGGCGTTAAAGGCCACCTGGAAGCCTACGCCAGCGCCAGTGCGTTGGTTGAGCGAACCCGGGAAGCATTGCAACGTCCTGAAGGGAAACACTCCCTTTTGCGGGACCGTGTTGGAGACGCCTCGCCATTATCAGCGCTGATGATTTCCCATGCCGCGAACGATGGAGACACCTTGGCGTTGGAAATGGTGCTCGAAACTGCGGATTATCTCGCTCGCGGGATCGCCCAGTTGGCGCACACCATCGATCCGGCGGCATTTATCCTCGGCGGTGCGATGAATTTTGGAGGCAACCATTCTTCCTTGGGCCAGAAATTTCTTCAGCAGATCGTCTCCGAGACTCGAAAAGTCGTTTTTCCAGTTCTGGGTGAACGTTTAGTCGTAAAATTTGCAGAACTTGGGTCCGAAGCTGGATTTGTTGGCGCAGCCGGATTGGCAAGGACGGAATACAATCGAAGACGCTAACGCATCTTACCTCCCAGTGACCAGCCACAGATGGCCAATATCAAACCGGAAAACATCCGTAACTTCTGCATAATCGCCCACATTGACCACGGCAAAAGTACGCTTGCCGACCGGTTGTTGGAGCATACGGGTACTGTGCAAAAACGGGAAATGCAGGAACAACTGCTCGACGACATGGAACTCGAACGGCAGCGTGGAATTACGATCAAGGCTCGCGCCGTGGCGATGAAAGTCAAGCACAAGGGCAAAGACTACGAATTGAATCTGATCGATACACCCGGCCACGTCGATTTTCAGTATGAGGTTTCCCGCAGTTTGAACTGTTGCGAGGGTGCCTTGCTGCTGGCCGATGCGTTTCAGGGCGTTGAAGCCCAAACTGTGGCCACCGGCTATGCCGCGATTGAACACGACTTGGACATCATCCCGGTCATCAACAAAATTGACTTGCAATACCAACGCGCCGATGAAGTTGCCGAGGAAATGGAACAGGTTCTCGGTATCGACCAGGAGTCGGTCGTTCGCGTCAGCGCTAAATCCGGGCTGAACATTGACCAGTTGCTGGATGCGATCATTGACCGAATCAAACCACCGGCTGGAAATCCCGACGCCACGCTGCAAGCGATGGTGTTCGATTCTCACTATGATGAGTTTCGTGGTGCGATCACTTATGTTCGGATCATGAACGGTCGGGTCAAAAAGGGCGACAAGATCCAGTTCGTGCGTGCTGGCACCGAACACGAAGTCGTCGAACTGGGCCAGTTTCGCCCCAAGCAAACCGCCTGTGACGAATTGACTGCTGGCCAGGTTGGTTACCTGGTGTGCAATATCAAGTCCCTGGAAGACGTCAAGATTGGCGATACGGTTTCGATCACGGGAAAGAACGCAGCCGATCCTTTGCCCGGCTACCAGGAACCGAAACGAATGGTGTATTGCGGGCTGTATCCTTCCGACGGTCAGGATTTTACTGAGCTTCGTGACGCGCTGGGAAAACTGGCCATCAATGACCCCAGTTTTGAGTTTGTCCCCGAATCCAGCGAAGCGTTGGGGTTTGGATTCCGCTGTGGCTTCCTGGGCATGCTGCACATGGAGGTTGTGCAACAGCGTTTAGAGCAGGAATCGGACGTCGACCTCGTGCAGACGGCCCCCAACGTGACTTACAAAGTGATCACCAAGCGGGGTGAGGAACTCGAGATTCATCGGCCCCAGGAAGTCCCGGATCCTGGCGACATCGAAGAGTTTCTTCAACCGATTGTACGCGTTAATTTGATTCAACCAGAGGAATTCGTCGGTCCCGTCATTCAACTTTGCCAGGAACGACGAGGGATACAACAAACGACTGAGTACCTGTCGGCGACACGAATGATGTTGACGTATGACTTGCCGCTGGCAGAAGTCATCTATGACATGCACGACAAGCTGAAAAGCATTACTCGTGGTTACGGCACGATGGATTACGACCTGCTAGGTTACTTTCCTGCCGATCTGGTTCGTCTGGATATTCTGGTCAACGGCAATAAAGTCGATGCGTTATCGGTGATCTGTCATCGCGGTGACGCCGACCGGCGCGGCCGAGCGGTCGTCAAAAAGTTGAAGACCGAGATCAATCGCCATATGTTTGAAGTCGCTGTTCAGGCCGCAATTGGTACCCGGATCATCGCCCGGGAAACGGTCAAAGCACTGCGGAAAAACGTGACTGCCAAATGTTACGGCGGTGACATCAGTCGAAAACGCAAACTGTGGCAGAAGCAAAAAGAAGGTAAAAAGCGGATGAAATCTGTCGGCAGCGTCGACATCCCGCAGAAAGCCTTTATGGCGATCCTCGATACCGGCGAGAGCAAAAAGTGAGGGCGGATCGAGGTTCCGGGCAGGTACCTCTAAGCACAGCCCAATCTCTGCGGTGGCCAAAAACGAATTGGGGATGAATCGTCGACTTTCGCTCCGCCTATTTTTTTTTCGATCACCCGAATCGTAGTTCTCGAGATCCACCATCAGGGAGCATCTCGTCAATCTTGTTGATCCTGAACATCCTGTCAAACTTCCAGGTGACTCTTTCGCACGCGGACCATATTGAGCAAGGGTCCTAGAAAAAGGACAGGATGGACAAGATAAACATGATCAACAAGATGCGGCTTGCAAAAAACGAGTCAATCGACGATTCAACACTCGCTCCAGTCAATCCAGCTGGACAAAAATTGACAGTCTCTCCGCGAAAGTAGCGTAGCAAGGCCGATTCGGCCCTGATAGTAATGGAAAACTTAACGTTGGGCGAAACCTCGCGAACCCGGGCCATGGCCCAAGCTACTTCCTGCGATCGCCAAAAACCAACAAGGATTTACTGATCCTCGTCTTCTTTCCGCGCCTTTTCGGCGGCTTCGATTTTCCTGGTATCCAGTCGGGCGCCGTTGAACAGGCCCTGCTTGAGAATCTCGTCGATCGTCATCGTTTGTTGCCCAACGACTTTGAAAGCTTTCTTGAAATCGTCGACAATCGATTTTTCAAATTCGTAAATCGGACCTTTCTCTTTACCAACCGAATCAGGATCTTTGGCCTTGGCAGCTTCTTCCGCTTTGACCGCAGCTGCATACTTGTCCGTCAAATTCAGCGGTTCCAATTGCTTATGGATCCGCTGGGCAAACGGAGTCAATTCTTTGCGGTTGTCGTTGTCTGGATGACAGGCCTTACAGGAAAACGATTTCAACATGTACTGCTCTTTCATGATGTCCTGAAAAATCTCATGGGCTTCCGCAGTTGGAGTCGTCAAGCAGCAGCCGGTGAGGATCATTACGAGTAGAGCGAGGCGAAATGTCATGGGGAAAACCTTGATGGTTAAGCGGTAAAATGAAGCTTCAAGTTGCTGCCCGATTTTAGCAACGTCACCGAGGCAGTCAAAACGGGGTAGTCTGCGGACGGGCGGTGGCGAGTCGCATGGCCGGGTGCGGCGTGGTCGAAGCGTTAATCTAAAACTGGGGCGAAGCCAGGCCGAATCGGGACTATGGCCCAAGCGATTCTGCTTTCGTAGGGGAGCATTACCAGAAATGCGAAAACTTTTTCGGCTCCCGAACTGTTAGTCGTACCTATTGTCGGGTCTGTGATAGCGGTTTGTTAAGCTATGCCGATTAGCCGGGGCAAAGTTTACCTGTTGTGCGGCAGATGCCTGTCGGGCAAGACAATCGCGGCGAATGCAGACGCTCACAATGGCGATATTAACTGTGTCGAAGTGATTCCTGTCTGCTAGCAGCAGAATGGCACATCACCCGCGGGACGTCAATTGTTGGATCTGAAGCGGCAAGATAGAATCTAGCTGGTCTGAGTCGGAGCCAACTTATCAGGATGAGAACATTGGCCCCATCGAATGCTCAGGTCGTACCGGGTCAAGGAGGATCGGATGCGGATGTTACATGGAAAGTTTAAACGATTTCACCTGCTCACAACGCTCTTGGTAGCATGTGGGGCAAGTTGCCCGGGATTGGTTGGCGCTCAAGAAACTGATTCCGAAGCCGCCAAGGTAAAAAAGACCTTCGAGCCAGTATTTCGGGTTTCCAAATTGGTCGAAGAAGGTTCGGCAGCCACCAAGCTGGATGGCGCTAACACCCCCAACGAAGAAGAGAACGCTGACCCGGCGCCACCAGTTGAGCGGATTGCTGCCAAAGAATTGCCCGGTACCGCTGCGGCCCCCAAGGTTGCTCCTCATCCCCGGGATCGTGCGATTACTATCGCGGCTGATTCGTTGACGACAATGCGTTCGGAGATTGTTGACTACACGACCGTTTTGCGGAAGCGCGAGCGAGTCAAAGGAACGGTTGGAACGGCCAGCTACATCAGCCTGAAAGTTCGTTGTCCCCGCGTTGATGATCAGGGGCAAGAATCTCCTTTCAGCATCTACATGAAGTTTCTCAAGCCCAACGATACCGCCGGCCGCGAAGTGATCTGGGTTGATGGTGTCAATGACAACAAGTTGACGGTCCATGAGGCTCGCGGCTTGATCGGAATGAAGACCTTTCACCTGGAACCGACCAGCATGCTGGCTATGCAGGGACAGCGCTATCCAATTTACGAAGTTGGCGTCGAAAACCTGCTCGTCAAGTTGATTGAGAAAGCCGAACGCAATAAAACGACAGCCGCTGGTCCTTGCCAAGTTGACTACCGTGATGGAGTCGTCGTCAACAAACGCAATTGCTCAATGATCGAATTGTTGCATGACGAACGCCATCCGAGTTGCGAGTTCCATCGTGCTCGAGTGTTCATCGATGAGGAGTTGCAACTGCCATGCGGTTATGCGGCCTACGACTGGCCGGTTCGCCCCGGCGAGAAGCCTCAGCTGATTGAAGAATACAATTACTTCAATATCAAAACCAATGTTGGCCTGACCGACCAGGATTTCAATCCAGCCAATCCGGCTTACAAGTTTCCTGGACACTAAGTGCCCAACTGTTCTGATCGCCTGAAGTTTTGATTTCCCTGAAACCTCACAAGCCCCATTGCTTGTGAGGTTTTTTATTTGAGTCATCCGCTGCGGGTTGAATTGGAGTCGCCGGCATAAACCGGTATAGTGATGAGTAATTTAGCGATTACCGTTTGTCGGCCTTTGCCAGTTTTAAAAGATGCATTTCGAACGTCCGTTTCAGATAATTGCGATCCTGTTGTTCCTGTTTCCGTGGAGTACCGCCGAAGGTGAGTTTCCAGCATTGGAATCAGCTTTCAAGCAAGACCTGAGTGAGCTTTCAAAATCATTGGAAGGGAAAACAGTTCTGGTTGCGATCGACGAATCGTCAGCGGTAGCCAATCGCTGGCGGTTGGTATCGGCGATCGAGACCGAGATCGTGGCGCTGCTTTTGGCCAACCAAGTCCAGGCCACCGACGACGATACTGACCTACGATTCGACTGGGTTGGCGCGTCTGGTTTTCGAGGCGTTGCACGTTGGCGACAGGAACCAGCCTACGACTTTCTGTTGTTAGGCCAGGTGGTTGGCAAGCGGAATCGTCTGGAAATCAATCTCTCGGTTTTCGATACCAAGCTGGACAACGAAGCGGTCGCGTCGACGACGCTTACGGTGGACCAGACACAGGCTTCGCTGGAGGCGAATATCCCGAAACTAAACCAACAAGTGCTGGGCTACTACCTGGGCCAGGATCCGTCGGCGCCAACATCGGGCAACTCCTGGGCGGTCGCGAATTCTGCGTTAAAGTTTGCTGGTGCGAAACGAAAAAGCATCTATCGACTGGGCCGTCAGCTCGGTCCCGGCGAAGCAATTTTACCCGGCGACTTGATCCAGTTCGAGCATGCCGTGTTCCAAGGTCGATTTCACCGTAAGCCGCTGACGCGACAACACGCGACGGCCGTCATCAGCAATATTTTGGGCATGAATCAGGTCACAACGTTGAGTGCCGTTCATCGAAACAACGAGCCTGATCGCGGAATGACCATTCATTTGAACGAATTGCAGCAAGGTGCATTGGGAATATTTCGACCAATTGCCGACAGCTCGTTGCTGCCAATGTCGGTTCAGCCACTCCGCAAATCGGCTAGCCAGGCCACGACTGGCGCAAGAAAAATCGATTTACTGCAGGCGATCGATCCTCGGCTGGACGCCGTTGCGGGGCTTTGGGATTCGATCGATGGCCAACTGACGTGCCACAGTGACTACTTTTGCCGACTGCAGATTCCAGTTGAAGTCCCGGCATCCTACACGATTCGGGGCAAGATCAGACGAATGGAACCGGGCAACGCCTACGTTTTCGTGTTAGTCGTCGGTGGCCAGCAAGTGTTGCTCGCGATCGATGGCTTCAAAGGTGACCAGACATCCGGATTGGGGCTGGTCGACGGAAAAAGGGAGAACGCGAATCAAACGACCTACCTTGGCAAAGTTCTCCCTGTTGGACGCGATGTGGAGATTGAAATCGTCGTCACTCCAACGACCATCAATTTCGTAGCAGACAAGAAAACCATCATCAATTGGACCGGGCAGGCAACAGATTTGAGTCTACCTTCGTGGTGGACCGTACCGCAAACCAAATGGTTGGCAGTCGGTTGCTACCAGGGAAAATTTGCCACATCCAGTTTGACCTTGAAAGCAGACTAAATCGATGACTTGGTTCGAAGAATTGATGGGCTTTCCAGAGAGATCCGGTGAGGATGTTC
>CAZJEK010000141.1:12521-13420 GCA_964545005.1 uncultured Pirellulaceae bacterium | reverse complement strand
CTGGGGCAATGGGCCCGTGTCCGCGGGGGTTTCGCCAAATGCCGTTTTTTTTCGGCGGACCCGGCCTAATCGGCAATCCTACATAAATTTCGGGGAGCCAACCACGACTTTAGCACCACCAGTAAAAATGTCGCTCTCGCCCAAGCTTACAGCCGATGTTAAAATCGTTCCTTTCAAAACCATCCCGAACATCCAACAACCTGAATCACCATGAGTATGGAGTCCATTGTTTCGCTGTGCAAACGTCGCGGCTTTCTGTTTCAATCCAGCGAGATCTATGGTGGTTTGCAGGGATTCTGGGATTACGGGCCATTGGGCGTGGAATTGAAACGAAATGTCAAGGAAGCCTGGTGGAATGATATGGTGTCAGGACATGACGACATCAACACGCTGCCGGGAGCGCCATCACCTTATTCGATGGAAGGGCTGGACTGTACGATCATCATGCATCCCCAGGTCTGGAAATGCTCCGGGCACTACGACCTGTTTCATGATTACATGGTGGACTGCCGCGAGTCGAAAAAACGCTATCGCCATGACCAGTTGAACGGACGCTGGGTCGAAGCCAAGGGACAGCAGATCTTTGTTACGGCTCCAGCTGGCGATGACGAACAGGATTTCATCGTCAAACGTGCGCTCAAGTTCTTCAAACTGCGGAACAAACACATCGACGAATTGAATTGGGATGGCGGCGTGGTCTGCTTGACGGAAATCGATTCCTTTGACCAGGTGTTGGGACCGGACGCGAAGTCTCTGGGTACGTTGACCGAACCCCGTGAATTCAACCTGATGTTCAAAACGATTGTCGGCGCCCTGTCGGGGGATGAAGGAACCGCATTCCTGAGACCGGAAACCGCTCAGGGCATCTTCGTTAAT
This sequence comes from uncultured Pirellulaceae bacterium, assembly GCA_964545005.1. Classification (GTDB taxonomy): domain Bacteria; phylum Planctomycetota; class Planctomycetia; order Pirellulales; family Pirellulaceae; genus Mariniblastus. The sequence continues at coordinate 12,544 of CAZJEK010000141.1, read as the reverse complement.
TTCAAGAACGTACTTGATAGCAC
>CAZJEK010000141.1:0-12511 GCA_964545005.1 uncultured Pirellulaceae bacterium | reverse complement strand
GTCATCGGTTGCCGTTGGGGATCGCGCAGATCGGCAAGAGTTTCCGCAATGAAATCACACCACGTAATTTCACGTTCCGCAGCCGGGAGTTTGAGCAGATGGAAATCGAGTTCTTCTGCCATCCCGACCAGTCTCAGGACTGGTATCGGTTTTGGCGCGATCGCCGGATGGCCTGGTATCACAAAATGGGTATCTCGGATGATCGATTGATCATGCGGGAGCATACGCCTGATGAATTGGCTCACTACTCGATCGGAACGGCCGACATTGAATACGCGTTTCCGTTTATGGCCGAAGGCGAATACGGTGAACTGGAAGGAATCGCTCACCGCGGCGACTTTGATCTGCGGAGTCACATGGAAGGCAAACTGGACGAAAACTCGAATCCGCTTCAATTACAAGTCGACGAGAACGGCAAACCGGTGCACAAGGGTAGCGGCAAAGATCTGACGTACCGCGACGACCTGACGAATGAAAAATATACACCCCACGTGATTGAACCTTCCGCCGGTGCTGATCGAGCAACATTGGCGTTCATCTGTGAAGCTTATCGTGAAGATCAGCAACCAGATGAAAACGGCAAAATGCAAACGCGAACCGTGATGAAGTTTCATCCGCGGTTGGCACCGATCAAGGCCGCTATTTTTCCATTGGTAAAAAAAGACGGCATGCCGGAAGTCGCCAAGGAGATCTACGTTGACTTGAAACGGCATTTCAAGATTTTCTATGACGAAAAAGGGGCCGTCGGTCGCCGCTATCGGCGACAAGACGAAGCCGGGACACCGTATTGCATTACGGTTGATGGACAAACACTCGACGACCAGACCGTGACCCTTCGCGATCGCGATTCACTCAGCCAGGATCGCGTCAAGATCGACGAACTGGAACAGGTGATTCGCCAACGAATGAAAAGCTAACCGCAGAGACGCAAAGTTCGCCGAGGACGCGAAACGTCGCCTTAAAAAATCCGCCAGCTCCTAGTACTCTGCGCCTCTGCGGTTTTTTTTCTTGGAGAATTCTTTCGATGTGGTAGTTCGAAAAATGTCAGATGCGGACTCGGGCCAATGGCCCAAGCTACGCGCTATCGCCTAATATGCATTTTGCCTGGAAAAAACCACGCTGAAGGTTTTGAAGATGATGCTCAAATCCAGCCAGATGGACCATTCGCGAATGTACTGGTGATCAAACAGGACTCGTTTTTCCATCTTGTCCAGCGTTTCGGTTTCGCCCCGGCAGCCGTTGACCTGAGCCAACCCGGTTATCCCCGGTTTGACTTTGTGGCGCAACATGTATCCTTCAATCTGGCTGCGATAAAATTCATTGTGAGCACTGGCATGAGGCCGTGGTCCGACCAGCGACATTTGGCCGAACAGCACATTGAAGATCTGCGGCAATTCGTCCAGTGAACTTTTTCGCAGGAACCCACCGATCAAGGTCAAGCGGCTATCGTTCTTGGTCGCCTGTTTGACCTCGGGTCCGTTTTCCTGGACCTTCATGCTGCGAAATTTCCAGACCATGATTTCCTTGCCATCGAGCCCATATCGCTTCTGCCGAAAGATGATTGGTCCTCGCGATGTCAGCTTGACCGCAATGGCAATCAACGCCATCGGAATCGCGGCGATCATCAGGGCGACCACAGCCAAGGCCAGGTCGACCGATCGCTTCAGCATCCCGTCGACCCCAAACAATGGGTTCTCGAACACACTGACGACCGGCAACCCCTGGATGTCGGTCCAGCGGGAGTGCAACATCTGGAACACGAAAAGATCCGGCACGATATAAACCGAAGCGGTCGTGTCGGCCAGGCTCTGGATCAGTTCGCGAATCCGTTTCTCAGCCCGCATTGGCAATGTGATGTAGATGACTTGCACATTGCCTTGTTTGGCGGCCTCGACCAGTGAATCGATTTTCCCCAGGTTGACCGAGATATCTTCTGGCAAGTCGGCGGTTCGATCGCTGGGTCGGTCATCGTAATACCCGAGAAACTTCAGTCCCAATTCTGGAGCCGCATTGATATTGCGAGCCAGGTGAATTCCCAGATCATTGATCCCGACAATCGCATAGCTACGAGTGTGGATACCGCGTTGCTGGTTCCAGGCAAAATACCAGCGACGGAGAACTCGTAAACTGAGTGAAAGCGTGGGTGTAATTACAAACCATAACAACAAGCATTTGCCGGACAGTTCCGTGGTGTACAGACTCAGTTGCCCCAGCAGGCCCAGTGCAGCCAGGGTCATCGACCAGGCAATGAGCGCAGTGGACGCTTCTTTTTCAAACTGCACACCGCGCCAGTTGCGATACAGGCCCACAATTTCACCGGAAAAATTGAACACGCCAATTGCGACCAGCGCGATCACAATCGTCGACTTGCTGTTAACTTCTGGCACCCAGGAGATCAGCAGAAACAATCCCAGGATGATCGCAGCAGCATCCAAGGACTTGACGATCAAGCGATTCCAGGAATTGTGCTGCTTGATTTGGCGTTGAGCAGGCTGAGACATTGAAAAAATTCAGGCGTGAGGCGGTAGTTGTGAGGTTGCCGTTTTTGCAAGGAAAGGAAAACCCGACGCGTGAGCGAGGGCTACACCATTGCGTGTTTTCCCTCGCTTACGCTTCGGGTTTCCAAAAAGCGTACAACTTCCAAATGCGTTAGTCGGCCTGTTTTCGTCAACAGACCGCGCCCAAACCTAGCTTTCAATATTCCCGGTGCCTCGGCAATGGTCCTGACAGGAGAACCTAACCGATGGTCAACTTGCCAGTTTTACCGGTGGTAGCGATTGCGACGGAAAGCACGCCGGTGGCTACTCCTGTTCGATCGTTTCTCCACCAGCCGCCGTTCCCATGGCTCGCCAAACATTCAGCGAGATCGAATCGTTGACGGCTCGAGTTGACCCATCCAGCATGCCCACGCTAACGACGCCCGGATGATAACTGCGAGACGTAATTGCTGCGTAGGTCGGTTGGTCGGCGCGCTTGCCTTCCTGGACAGAATTAAAGTCGATATCGTAGGTCGTACCATCGTGATCGTAGGGAACGAAGGTGTTGGGAGTGAACACGGTCGTGATCCCGGAGTGGTGGACTCGCCCATCGCACCACTCGGTGTGCCCCGTATTCTTGTGCAAGCCCGACCCCAATTTGAGTTGCCCGGAATATCCCTGGAAGGCGCTGGGATCGGTCGGTGGAATGGGTCCCGGATCGTTCGTGTTGCGAATATAGGACGTAAACGCTTTGACCTCCGCCAAACACATGGTGTTGCTTGAGCCGTCGCGCAAGCTGCCGAAGGTTGTCTTGCTGTTGACGTAAAACGGACCATCACCGCGGCGTCCGTCAACTGGGTCGTAAGCCAGCCACGACCCGAAATTAAACCCGTAGTTTTGCGGGTAGACCTTGGGGAGTCCGGTCGACGTATCAATCCGCACGACGTCGTTGATTTCGCTCGGGCAGAGATACATCGGAATCCGCATGGTAGGAACGCCCGTAGCAACCTGGGCATCCCAGGCCACGTTCAAGTTGACAAGTTTGTACGCGTTGGCCTGTTCGCAAAATGGCAACAGACGACCATGAATGGACCAACTGCCGTTATTGCCCGACAACACCGTCGCATGCTCAATTTCAAAACTGGGCGGGAACCGTTGGTGGGCAGATTCATAGTTGTGGGTTGCCAAGACCGCTTGCCGAACATTATTCATACACGACGTGCGGCGAGCCGCTTCGCGGACAGCCTGGACGGCTGGCAATAACATCCCGATCAAAATGCCGATAATGGCAATCACGACCAGCAATTCAACCAGGGTGAATGCCCGGTTCCGAAACCTGTTGGTGGGTCGCTGTGGTTGAGCGGCAGACGAAAACAAAACGTAGTTGCAAAGCACGGCAGGGCGCCCCTTTGGCGAGGTTCAGTAAAATGAAATTCCAAGTTCGGCAAGCTTTTCCTGCCGCAAGCCTGACCTATTCTGCAAGTACTGTACCAATCGACAAAAGCGGTTTTTGACGACTGGAATCAACCGACGCGTGTCGATCGCGCCAACAGCTGTCGCCCGATGCGACAAACACCTAAAAACATCACCAGCAAGGTTTTGAAGTTGCACAAGTTTGGAAACCCGACGCGTAAGCGAGGGAAAAACACGGATCGGTGTAGCCCTCGCTCACGCGTCGGGTTTCCATTCCCAAGCAAAAACGACATTGGTGCAACTTCAAAACCCGTAAGGTCGGTTTCGGAAACCCTGGCTTACTTGGCTTACAATAGATCAACAACCCGGATTTTCTATCCCCCATTTTGCAGCCCGCAACTCGATCGCCTCATGCGTTGGCCCCTGAAAAATCAGATTTTCTTGCGGATGGTGTTGCTGGTCTTGCTCGCCATTGCGGCGGTAACACTGGCCCAGATTCAATTGGCGATTTCGGTCAATCGGCAATGGGAGCAACAGCGTGGCAAACAAATTGGCGATTTCCTGGCCAACGCCAGCTTTCCATTGACCCCAACTATCCTGGAGGACATGAAGTCGCTGTCCGGTGCGGAATTTGTACTGACCAACGAAGCGGGCGCGGTTGTTTCGCGGAGCCAGTCAGCCCCCCAGCAAATTCCCGAGACGACGCCGGAACAAGCATCCACGGGGGTTAACGTCACCATCAGTGAAGCCCCTTTTTTCTATCGAGTCATCCGCACCCGCGCGGCGTCTCCGGGAGTCGCAGCGAACGTCCACCTGTTTGTGCCTCGCCCCTCAACAGCGGAGATCTGGTGGCAAGCCAGCCAAGGGCCGCTGTTGAGTGCCGGGATCGTGCTGCCGATTGCGCTGCTGATCAGCCTGGCCATGGCCAGCCATTTGACTCGTCCACTTCAGCGGCTTGGTCAACAGGCCAACGACATCTCCCGAGGCGAATGGTCAGCCGTGGAACCGATGGGACGCGACGACGAAATTCGCGACCTGCAACGTTCCATCAACGACATGGCCTCAACGTTGCAACAGCAACAGGATCAGCTCCGCAAAAACGAACGCTGGCAGGCACTGGCTCAGTTCGGTGACAGCATTGCTCATCACATTCGCAACTCGGCAACGGGTTGCCGCATGGCGATTGAGTTGGCAGCGGCCGACAACGAAACGCTTCGCAACGGAGAAAACTTGCGCGTCGCCCTGCGTCAGCTGGACTTGATTGACAACAACTTGAAAAAGTTTTTACTGTTATCCAAAGGCGCCCGCCCGGAAACTCAAACCGCCGTATCGCTCGACCTGGCACAGGTATTGTCGGAAGTCCTGAAGTTGTTGCGACCGACGGCGGAACATTTGAATGTTGAACTGGTGGTCCAGGTATTAGCCGGCAATCAGATTGCCATTAATCGCGAAGACGCAGAACAACTGATGATCAATTTGATCGGGAATGCGATCGACGCTGCCAGTGAACCAGCCGGGCCCGGTCAGGTCGTGGTAACCTTGGATCTGCGACCCGATCAGACTCCCTCGCTGCAAGTGGCTGACAATGGCAGCGGCCCACCTGCCGCCATCGCGGATCAGATTTTCGAACCGTTCGTCACTGGCAAAACCGAAGGAACGGGCTTGGGACTGGCACTGGTTCAGGAAATCGCGACTCGCTGCGGCGGCTCCGTCGACTGGCGCCGCGAAGGGGGCAGCACGGTGTTTGAATTTCAATTCACCTCTGACCATCAGCAACAAGAAAGCAATTCATGACGCGTGTGTTGATCGTCGACGACGAACCAAGTATCTGCTGGGGCCTGGAAACACTGTGCCAACAGATGTCCCTGGAATCGGTGTCTGCATCCAGCGCCGAACGGGGCCTGGAACTGGCCGATAAAGACTCGATTGATCTGATCCTGCTGGACGTCCGCTTGCCCGGCATGGACGGTTTGACTGCCATTGAGCAGTTTCACCAACGACTGGGACACGTCCCGATCATCGTGATGACGGCTTTTGGCGATTTGAAAACGGCGATCCAGACCGTCAAGTTGGGTGCGTTCGAGTACCTGGTCAAGCCGTTCGAACTGGAGCAGGTACGTCGCACCATTCAACAGGCCCTGGCCGCGGCCAAGTTAGCCAACACCGATCACGGATCAACCTCTGCGCAGCCCAAACCCGATCAGCCGGATCTACGGCTGGTGGGGTCGTCGCCAATCATGAATGAGGTCTACAAACAAATTGCGATGACCACCACGACGACGGCTCCGGTATTGATTACTGGTGAGAGTGGAACTGGAAAGGAACTGACCGCCCGGTCGATCCATCAATTCGGGTCGCGATCGAATCAACCATTTGTTGCCGTCAACATCGCCGCACTCAATCCAGCCTTGGCCGAAAGCGAATTGTTCGGTCACAAAAAGGGCGCCTTCACTGGTGCTGACAACGATCGTCAAGGCTTGATCCAGCAGGCACACGGAGGAACTCTGTTTCTGGACGAAGTCGCCGAAATTCCGCTGGAACTGCAGGTTAAACTCCTACGAGTCCTGGATCAGAACGAAGTGATCCCGGTAGGTTCCAATGATCCCGTCAAGACTGACTTCCGATTGATCTCAGCGACCCATCAAGACCTGCTGCGACAAGTCAACCATGGCGAATTTCGTCATGATCTGTTTTACCGTTTGCGGACGTTTGAAATTCACTTACCTGCACTCCGCGAACGTAAGTCCGACATCCCTGAACTGGTTGATTACTTCGTAACACGAAACCAGCAGCAGCTAACCATCGCACCCGAGTTTCTTGAGCAGCTGGCTCGGTTGCCGTGGCCCGGAAACGTCCGTCAATTGCAGAGCGTGGTGGACCGAGCCATCACGCTGGCCCGCGGCGGAGTCTTGACCGTCGACCACCTGGAACAGGAATCCAGGCAGGAATCCCTGTTGCCCGCCGGCCAGCTGGAAGAACAGCTGCAACTGCTGGTGCAACGCTGGGTTGAGCAAAATTGGGATCTCCGTCAGGACGGCATCCATGAGGCGTTACTGAACGTCGTCGAACCCGCTTTGCTGGCGACCGCATTTCGGTTGGCCGACAAGCAGTATTCCGCCGCCGCTCGCAAGCTGGGGATTCAACGGACGACATTGAAAAAGAAGCTGGAAGAACTGGAATAGTTTTACGGGTGACAGAGCAAAGGGCTTCAGGTTTCACGAGCTTACCGCAGAGCGGCTGAGAGCGCGCAAAGTCTGGTTCAATTTTCTGCAACTCTCCGTACTCTGCGTCCCTGCGGTTCCCCAACCCTGGTATTTCATGGCCAAATCGTCCAAACTCCGCCAGAGGTTAGCTGCCCCACAAGAATGCTGGCTGATAGCGTTCTACTGACCGGGCTGTTGTGAAGATCTGTGAATTTCGGTTGGAAACAGCCACCGAGTGCGTCATAATTGCGCACCTTGTGTATCAGTCAAATTCAATTTTGAATCTTTAGGAATCACCACGATGAAGACATTATTTTCGCTTGCTCTGGTAGCCCTTTTGGCGACCACCGCCTGGGCTCAGGAAAAAGAGCAATCCAACGCCGATCAAACCTTGATTGCGATCCAGAAGATCTGTCCGGTTTCTGGAAAAGAACTGGATGACAACGCGATCAAGTCAGAGATTGATGGCATGACGATGTTCCTCTGCTGCGAAGGCTGCAAAGGCAAACCCGCTGGTGAAAAGCACAAACAAGCCATCATGGCTCGCATGGCCAAGGCTCAAGGCAACTGTCCGCTGATGGAAAAGAAGGAAGTCACCGCCGACAGCGAAATGACGGTTGTTAACGGGCAACCGGTCTTTACCTGTTGCAAACGTTGCGCGAGCAAAGTCGCCGACAACGGTGAAATGGCGCTGAAAAAAGTTCACGCCAACTACAAAAACTTCCTCAGCGGTGAAGCGCTGAAAATGGCCCAGAAGATTTGCCCGGTTTCAGGACAACCCTTGGGTGACGGCGCGATCAAGGTGACCAAAGATGGCGAAGACATGTTTGTTTGCTGCGAGAACTGCGTCGAAGCAGAATTCAACAGTGACCAGGTTGCCAAAATCAACGCCAACCTGGCCAAGGCTCAGGGCAATTGCCCCGTGATGGCCAGCAAGCAAGTCAGTGCTGACAGTGCTTCGGTCGTCGTCAATGGACGTCGCGTGTTCGCCTGCTGCAAAAAGTGTGCTGCCAAGATCAAAGAAGATCCCGCCAAATACGTGGCCAAGGTCAACTCGCAGATCAAAGAAAACTCGAAAGAAGAGAAGTAGTTACCGGGCCGATCTGGCCGAGATTGGAACGTCACACGACACGTGACCAACTTGCTTACTTTTTCGGGCCAACGGCCCAAGCTTCCCACGACTCCGGCTGTTTCAGCCGGAGTTTTTTTGTGGGCATCACCTGCCTTCGGCTCCGAGGTTGGCATGTCTGTCCAGCCGCATTGGGCGCCAACCCCGGACAAAATCTGTTTGACGCGGAAGGCTCGGAAGTCGCTGCACTCGCGTTAAAATCGCTGGAACATTTCTGCCACTACGGCAAAGTTTTCTCTGTGTCTCTGCGGTGAATCAAATCGTCGCAACATTGATGAAGAGACGACTTTCTCCGTTCCCAACCCCAATCTGGTTGTTTACCTCACCTGGGAAAACTATATTCGGAACATCATTTAATCTTCACAAAGGGTGTTTTAATGCGCGTTCTTCCTGAATTGATTCAAAGCAACCGCGATTGGGCTGCCAAAGTAAACCAAGAAGATCCGACCTTCTTTCAACGGCTGGCTGAAAAGCAAACACCGGAATACCTGTGGATTGGATGCGCGGACTCTCGCGTCCCCGCCAACCAGATCGTTGACTTGATGCCGGGCGAAGTTTTTGTTCACCGCAATATTGCCAACGTTGTGGTTCACACCGATTTCAACTGCCTCAGCGTGATTGAATACGCTGTCGCCATGTTGAAGGTCAAACACATTATCGTTTGCGGGCATTATGGCTGTGGCGGCGTAAAAGCCGCCAGCGAAAACCACCAATTGGGATTGATCGACAACTGGCTACGACACATACGGGATGTTCGGTACAAACATGATGCCGTCGTGTCGGCAATTGCAGACGAAGAAGAACGCTTGGATCGACTGTGCGAATTGAATGTCGTTGAGCAAGCCAGTAACGTCTGTCATACCACGGTGGTTCAGGAAGCCTGGGAACAGGGCCAATCGCTGGCCGTGCACGGTTGGATCTACTCGATCAAAGATGGCCTGATTCGCGATATGAACGTTACCATTACTGGAGCTGATGAAATCGATGAAGCCTATAAGCTGGCCATCAAATACGATCCTTAACGGATAGTCTTGTAACCAGTCGGTTTACTGGGAGGCTACCTTTACCGGCCCGATCATCTTCCCAATTTCCTGGATGCAAATGAAAATCTTGCTGCTTCCCATCGCGATCGCCTTCTTGTGGGGCATGGGTGGTGTTTGCTCCGGTCAGCCTCCCATTCAGTACCAGCTCGATACCGACTGGCTGCTCGATCCTGGCGCTTTCAAGGCCCAGGTGATTCGGCATCGCGATTCGTCTCGATATGAATTGTCCAACGGTTTGATCAGCCGCCAGTTTCTCGTCGTCGGGGACAAGTTTACGACGATCAGTTTCGATAATCTGGCGACCGGTCAAACACTGATTCGTTCGATTCGTCCCGATGCCAGTGTCACGATCGATGGTCAACGACATCCGATTGGAGGGATGCTGGGCCAGCAGAATCATGCCTTTCTACGACAACGCGACATTGACGAATTGGAATTCGATCCAGATGCGATGAAACTGGTGGGGGTAGAATTTGGCGAACCCCAGGCCAGGTTTGCCTGGCAACAGATTCGGCATCATGCTCCCGACGTCAGCTGGCCGCCTCGCGGAAAATCGATTCGGTTTAATTTTGTGCCCGCAGAACACCAGGGTCTGAAATCGCCGCTGGTTACACTGCACTACGAAATCTACGACGGCATTCCATTGCTGGCCAAATGGTTGACGGTAAACAATCGCAGTGATCAGTCGATCACGGTCGACCGATTTGTTGCCGAAACGTTGGCGTTGATCGAACACAGCAACCACGTTGAAACCAGACAGGGTGCCCCACTACCCAAACCGGAATCGTTGTACGTCGAAACGGACATGGCCTTTGGCAGTTTCAAAGCCGAAGTTGCCAATCGTCACGCAGTTCACTATCAGACTGACCCAGCCTACAAAACACAGGTCAACTATCTGCTGCAACAGCCTTGCCTGCTGACCGTTGCCCCCACTTACGGTCCGGCCCAAAACGTTCCCGTGGGCGAAACCTTCGAATCGTTTCGAGTTTTCGAATTGGCCATGGATAGTTCCGACCGGGAACGTCGCGGGCTGGCGATCCGCAAGATGTATCGCACCGTTGCCCCCTGGGTTACCGAAAATCCGCTGATGCATCATCTGCTGGAATCGGATCCTGATCAGGTTAAGCGGGCGATTGACCAGGCTGCTGAGGTCGGATTCGAGATGGTGATCCTGTCATTTGGATCCGGATTTAATGCCGAAAACACGTCGCCAGAGTATCTCGAGCGCTGGCGGGAATTGGCCAGTTACGCGGCCGAACGCCACATCGATCTGGGATGTTATTCACTGTATTCGTCTCGCCGGATTGGAAACGGCAATGACATCGTTCCTCCGGAAGGGCAATCGTTGACACATGGCAGCTGCCCGGCGATTACCAGTCCGTGGGGACAAGCGTATTTGAAACAGCTATACCAACTGTTCGAGACAACCGGGTTTACCGTTTTCGAAAACGATGGCCCTTACCCCGGTGACGTCGACATCACGCCCCGGCCTCCATTGCAGGCCGGAGAGCAGGATTCTCGCTGGGTTCATTGGCGCCAATGGACGCAGTTTTATCAGTTCCTGCGCGGACAAGGAGTCTATCTGAACGCGCCGGACTATTATTATCTGGCCGGTTCCAACAAGTGCGGGATGGGCTATCGCGAAGTCAATTGGTCGTTGCCGCGCGAACAACAATTGATTCACACTCGGCAGAATATCTTCGATGGCACCTGGACCAAAACGCCCAGCATGGGTTGGATGTTCGTTCCGTTAAGTGAATACCATGGTGGCGGCGCGGCAGCTACGATCGAACCACTGGATCAACATCTGGACCATTATCGCTTGATGATCCAAAGCAACCTGGCCAACGGGGTACAAGCCTGTTACCGAGGGCCGCGGCTGTTTGATACCGAACGCGTGAAACAGATGCTACAGTCACAGGTTCGATGGTTTAAACAGCATCGCGGTATCCTGGAATCGGACGTGATCCATCTTCGCCGAGCCGATGGTCAACGATTGGACGGATTGCTACACGTCAACCCGCAGCAGTCTGAGTCCGCCATGCTGTGCGTTTTCAATCCAACCGATCAACCGCTGGCAGAGACCTGGAACATTCCGCTGTATTACGCTGGACTCGCATCAACAGCTCGTGTATCGATCGATGGCGAAGCGGCCAGCACCATCGAATTGGATCGGTTTTCCCGAGCTCGAATCAAGCTGCAGGTGCCGGCCAACGGCTTTCAGTGGATCGTATTCCAACCGGACGAAACGACGCCCAGCGAAACGCCAGACGCCAACGCAACCGATTCACCAAAGTGATTTCTACTTGAACTTGTAGGTCACCTGTCCGTTTGATTTTTCGGCCGCTTGCTGAGATTTCAATTGTTGCCCGGCGGGTTTGTCGTCTTTGAGATAGTGATCCCAGAACATCAACGAGTAGGCTTGCGTGTAAGCGATGTGGTCGGCGTTGTATTCGTGTCGACGGCCTCCGGTGATATCACCAAATCCATGCTCCAGCTCTTCGACCCAGACCAGGTATTTATCTCCTGGCGGAGCCAGTTCGTAAGGCTGGCGTCGCCAACTGGGTGGTTTCCTGGTTCGATTGGATTCATCCTTGCTACCAGTTAGCACCATGAACGGTGTTTTTACCTGTTCCCAGGATTGCTTGTTCAAGATATCGCCCTCTCCTTGCGGTGACATCAATAGTGCGGCCTTGATGCGTTGGTCTGCCAGCGATGTTCCCCAGCGTTGGTAGGATACTCTTGCACCGGCCAGCAGATTGGCCGTACCGGCACCGAATGAATGACCGCCAACTCCCAATCGTTCGTCATTCATTTTTCCTTTCAGCCGGGGATGCTGCTTTATCAATTGATCAAGCGAATCGAAAACAGCTGAAACCTGTTGCGGGCGTTCAGCCCAGCATCGAGTCGCGGTAAAGTCGCCGAATCGCGTCCCCAGTGCCATCGAATCGGGATGGTTGGGCTGGATCACGACGTAACCATGGCTGGCCCAGAATTCAGTCAACATCAAGTAATGATCGTTGGTGCCAAACAAGCCGTGAGAGAACACGATCACGGGGTACGGACCTCCCTGTTTGGGAAACGTAATCCGCAGTTGCAACGAGTCTTCGAAATCGTCCAGCTTGAGGATTGCTTTTTCGATTCGATCGATTTCCAGACGTTGATCGGCTGAGCCGTAATAGCGGTATGGATCCGGATCCGGCTTTCCCGCCGGAGGCTGGCTGCGGCTCTGCGGATTGTTTCGAT
>CAZJEK010000140.1:0-13473 GCA_964545005.1 uncultured Pirellulaceae bacterium | reverse complement strand
CTCGAAAAACCAATTTCTAAATTGAAGTGCCAACCCCAAAATCAATACTTGACGCGGCACTAGGATTCACAAACCACTAAACCGCCGAGCGATACTTATTGATGTAGTTCAGGATTTCGGCAACGGCCTGGTAGAGCTCGTAAGGAATCTGGTGGCCAACTTTGACGTTGGCATATAGGAACCGTGCGACTGGTTTGCGTTCAACCACGGCCACGCCGTTTTCTTTGGCGATCTTGATGATGTGCTTGGCCAGGTGATCGGTTCCTTTGGCGACCACGATCGGGGCAGGTGATTCGGTCGGATCGTATCGGAGCGCGACGGCAAAGTGAGTCGGGTTGGTGATCACGACGTTCGCCCGGGGTACCTCCCGGCTGATGCGTTGCTTCGACATCTCACTTTGGATTTTCCGAATGCGAGCTTTGACCTGCGGATCTCCATCAATATCTTTCTGTTCATCGCGGATTTCCTGCTTGGTCATCATCAGCTCTTGCTTTTGTTTCCAGATCTGGAAGGCAAGATCGATTCCACCGACAGCGACCATCAACAGCGCTGCGATGATGGAAACTTCCAGCAACAGGTTGGCACCAACGCCAACCAGGTTTTCGTACGTCATGATCGAGGTCAGCGAAATCTCGTCCAGTTTGGAAACCACGATCCAATAGGCAACGACGATAATCGCGGTCGCCTTCAGGATCGCGACCCCGCCTCGATTCAATGATCGAGTCGAAAAGATTCGCTTCATCCCGCTTTGCGGCGAGATTCGATTCCACTTCAATTCCAGGACTTTGGTACTGATGTTAAACCGAGTCTGCATGGCGCCTGCGACCAGCGCCACCATGGCCATTGGGATCATCAATCCCATCAATGCCCACCCGACTTCCGTTACATTCCGCTGGAGCATCAGCAACAGCGATTCGGGATGTTCAACGGAAGGTTCGGTGAGCAGAAAACACTCCTTGATCGACCGCATCAAGGTGCGAAAAAATCCGGTTCCTGCCAACATGAAAAACAGGATCCCTGCCAGCACGATCAGTCCGCCGACCAGTTCGGAACTGAACGCAATTTGACCATCCTCGAACGCTTTCTCGATGCGTCGTTGGGTTGGTTCTTCTGTCGGTTGGTTGGCTTGGTCGGACATTCGATGGGGACCAGGTCGGAATTATTGATAGTAGATAAGAAACTTTTCAAGCTCGGTTTGATGAATCTGGAAATACATGGCCATCGTGTGGATGATCAACGGAAAGAACAGAATCAAACAAAAGATTCCCAATCCGCTGCGAAGTGTCATGCCGACTGAAAACAAGTTTAAGGTGGGGGCCGCCTTGTTCAATAATCCCAGACCAACGGTCAACACCATCAGGCATATCCCAATGGGACCGACAATCAATGTGCCGTGTTCGAAAATCGAATTGGTGAATTGAACGGCCCAGTGAGTCGGCAAGTCAGTCAGTGCGATCGGAGTTCCCAACTCCATCAGTGAATAGTGCAGGAACATGATCATGACGTGGTGCATGTCCAGGCCAAAGAACAGCAGGATCGCCATCGTTTCAAAGATGGTCGTGACCAGGGTGGATGAGTCCATCGTTCCTGGACTGGAAACGGACGCCAGCGAAAGTCCAATTTCCTGACCCACGTAAGCCCCCGCGATCCGCGCCGGTACCAGAATCAGCCCAACCAGAAAGGCCAGGATGAAACCGATTCCGACTTCTTTGCCCAGGTACAGGATGGCAGAAATGGTGTCGAAAGATTCAATCGCAATTTTGTCTTCTGGCAGGCAACCAAACCAGAATACCGTTAACGCTGTCGCCAAACCGGCTTTGACCAGCCGTGGTAGTTGTCGCTTGGAAAACAGCGGCACAAAAGCCACGAAGGAGGAAACCCGGGCCAGGATCATCATGAATGCGAAAATCTGCTGGTTGTCGCTCATATCAACCGCGTCATGTATTCAAACAGTTCTTCGGTGTAGTTGGTCAAAGTCGACAGATACCACGGCGTCAACAACAGAATGATACCGACCACGGCCACGATTCGCGGTGCAAAGGTCAGCGTCTGTTCCTGGATGCTGGTCACGGTCTGAGCGATGCTGATCAACAATCCGACGACCAGGCTGACGACCACGACCGGGGCAACCAATAGCAGGGACATGGTCAGCAGATCGCGACCAATCACGATAGCGTCATTAACTTCCATGGTGGGGCTCACTTTGAAGTTGGGGGCAAATCGCAAGGCTGGAGGGCTACGGTTGGCCTAGCGCAATTTGGTACTGCCGGAATCGACACTCGAAAACTCGCTAAGCAATTCGGCAACAAAAGCCGGGTCGTTCATCGCTTCGACCACTTTTCGCCGCCGATGGTCTTCCAGTTTCATCAACACCATGGCAGCTACCTTGCGATCACCTTCATTGGCGATTTCCTTGATCGTTCGGCTCACATATTCGGGGCTAACTGACTCGAGAACGGAATTCGCTGCTTTGACACGCGCTTCGATATCCAGATCCGCGACCTCATCGCCTTTGACCCCCGTCTTTTTCTCAAGCGCCGAAAGTTCTTCGGTCTTGGTGGTGATCGCCTGCTTCTCCAACTGCAACAGTTTGACGGCTTCCTTGGCTTCGATGATCATCGCATCGATCCGTTCTGCCACCGCGTCCAGTTCTTCCTGTTCCCGGCGGAGGTCTTCAAACAGCATCTGGATCCGCTGCTCGTCTTTCTTCAACGCCTGCTCGGCTTCGAAGACACGTTTTTCTTTTTTCATGATTGATTCGGCCAGTTCCGTCACCGATTCCATGGTGATGCCGGCTTCAGGCCGCAGGGAAACCGGCATTTGTTCGACCTTTTCGTCATCCGGAACATCAATTGGAAACTCTTTGGGCTCGGTCTGGGCAACTTCCGCCTCGGGAGTCGGCGGCGTGTAAATCAACCACCACGACAACCCCGCCGAAGCGACGAACAGAAACACGCCGACAACACCGGCCATTAATGCGGACTTCATCCTTGCACCTCATTTTTTTCCGTACTGAGAAATCGATCGTCGGATGCAACCTGATTGCTGCGGCGACGGGTTTCATCCATCGCTTCGGTGCGACGTTGAACGAGTTTTTCAAATGATTCAATTTTTGACATCTGTTCGCGAACATCGTGCTGGCGCAGAACAAACTGTTGATGGGATTCAACGACTCGCTGCTGCTGTTGGGCGAGTTGCTGTTGCAATTGTTCCAACCAGAGCCCCCCCAGCTGCAGTTGCGTGATCGAGTTGTTGACCGTCCTCAATTTTTGTTCTTCGGCGGCCAGTTGATGGCTTAACTGCACCGCCTGGGCTTCCTGTTCCAGCAGCGTTTTTCGAGCCTGGTTCAATTCCAGCTGTTTGAGTTTCAATTCATCGCGGTAGAATTCGAGGACTCGGCTTAGCTTCTGGAGTCGATCTGATTCGTTCATGCCGATTCACTTCCCTGCGGAGTTGCGAGATCGGACAATTGTTGCATCCACTGACGAGTCGTGGCCACGTCACTGGGCTGTTGCAGACCCTGCTGCAGGAACCGGCTGATCTGCGGGTACAGGTCAATCGCCAGATCGGTTTCCCGGGACAGGCCGCGGGTGTAGGCACCGACCTGGACCAGGTCGATGACTTCTTCGTAGCGGGCAATCAACTGGCGAATGGCCAATGCATGTTGGGCGTGTTCGGGATCAGCCAGATCGTGAAACAAGCGGCTGGCACTTTGCAGCAGACTGATCGGCGGATAGTGACCGGCATTGGCCAACTTGCGATCCAGGACGATGTGGCCATCCAGGATCGAACGGGCTGAATCTGCGACCGGATCATTCATGTCATCGCCATCGACCAGCACGGTCAACAGACCGGTGATCGATCCCCGATCAGAGTTGCCCAGTTGTTCCAGCAGCACCGCCATTTTCTGAAACACCGACGGCGTGTAACCGCGACTTGTTGGAGGTTCGCCCAACAACAATCCCAGGTCACGCTGGGCCATGGCGAAGCGAGTCAGGCTATCGACCATCAAGAATACGTTGCGTCCACGTTGCCGGAACCAGTTGGCGATGGCAATCGATGACTCAGCTGCCCGAACCCGAGCCAGCGGTGTTTCATTGGCGGTCGAGACGATCACGATTGACTTGGCCATTCCGTCGGGCCCCAGCGATTCTTCAATGAACGGGCGAACTTCCCGGCCGCGTTCTCCAATCAAAGCCACGACGTTCAAGTCCGCTTCGGCGTAGCGAGCGATTTGGCCCAGCAGCGTACTCTTGCCGACCCCACTGCCGGCAAACAGGCCCACCCGTTGGCCTTTGCCCAGCGTTAGCATCCCGTCGATCGCTCGTTGGCCGGTGGTGAATACCTGGTCGACTGGATTTCGCGTCAACGCATCCGGGGCTTGCAGTTGAACGGTTTGTTGACTTTCAAATGGAATCGGTCCCTTGCCGTCGACGGGTTCGCCCAACGCATTGATCACCCGTCCCTTCATGTCCTCGCCAACTGGGACTTTCATGGGACGACCAAGGGCGCGAACCCGGTTTCCATGTTTCAACGGAACATCTCGATGAAAGGACATCAAACGGATCAGCCTGCCAGAAAAACCGATCACTTCCGCCAAACATGGTTGGCCATGTTCGCCTTCAATCTCGACCAGCTCGCCGACACTCGCTGGCAACGAAGCGGTCAACATTCCCTGCGCAACAGTCAATTCTCCCACCGCCTGAAAGGCAGGCACGGAGTTCAAACGTGGCTGGCAGCGATCGAGATACTGTTCGATACTAGTGCTCATGGATCAGCTCCCTGAGCATCGCGTCGATATCGTCCAATTGTTGTTCCAGGTTGCTGACCAGGTCGTACCCATCCAGACTCACTCGGCATTCACCGACGGGAATGGCATTGTCAGCGATCAGCTTGACGTGTTGCAGTTGTTGCCTGGACGCCAGTTGTTGCTGAATCGTGGTCATATCTGCCTGGTTCAAGTGCAAGTCGATCGTGTCCTCAGATCGTTTCAGGGCATCGGTGACCAGTGCCAGTAAGCGTTGCTGTTGCAGTTCGGCAGATTCACCAATCAACCGGCTGACAACCATTCTTGATAGTGCGACCGTCGTTTGCAGAAGTTGTTCGCGGGTCGCCGTTGCACGCGATTGCATGGCAGCAACACTGGTTTCGATGTTGTCCAACAATGCGACAACGGCCTCGTGCCTGGAATCGGCCGGTTGTTCCAGGGGCTGGTCGCTCGATGGCTGATCAGCGACCTGATCGGTGGCAGGCGGGCCTGTCACCTGCGCAGCCTGATCGGTCACCAGTGTCACCTGGCGCAGCGGACGGTCGAACGAGATCCGATGTGTCACCATTACTTCAGCGTGATTTCTCCGGCTTCGTCCAGTTTGCCCAGGGTTTCAGCCAGTTCTTTCCGGGCATGATCGATTTCCAGTTGCGAAACGTTGTTCTGGTATTCGATTTCGTCTTCCAGCGCTGCTCGGGCTCGTTTGGACAGGTTGTTTAGCAGTTTGGCACTGATTTCTTCCGAGGCATTCTGCAAGGCCAGGACCAGCAAGTCAGATTTCGTTTCGCTGATCAGTTTCTGGGTATCGCGATCCTCGAGCCGCAAGATATCTTCGAAGACATACAGTTTGGAACGGATTTCCTGAACCAGGTCTTCGTCTTCTTCGGTCAACGTTTCAATCAGCGCGCTCCGCATTTCCTTGGGCAGCGAACGCATCACCTTGGCCAAAACGTCAGTGCGACTGATTTCTGACTTTTTCACCAGGATCTGGTTGGCTTTGCGAAACGTCGTTTGTAAGACCTGCTGAGCGACTTTGGCAGGCACTTCGACACCCTGGCTGAAGAAGATCACGGCCTTGTCACGCAACTCATCATCCAGGTTTTTAATAACCGCAGCGCCCAGTGGCGTGGAAAGTTCTGCCAGGACAATCGCGATCGTTCGCGGATGATCATCTGCCAACGCAGTGGCAATCTGAAACGCGTCCAATTGGTTCAGGCAGTCGACGTAGTCATCGGATTCCGGGATAGGTTCAAAGTAGACAGGACCGTCGTCGGTCGAATCTTCGACAATCAAAGATTCTGAATTCCTGGAACGACGTTGATCCGCCTTGATAGACTCGGTCACTCGCTCGACATCCGGTTGGATGCTTTGCAAGGCCCAGGAAAAGTACTTGGTAAAGTCATCGACGATAAATTGAACTTCCTCATCGCTGGGCGGATCATTGCGAAACTCTTCCAGCAGTTTCCTCACATGTATGGCCTGCGTGGGATGCATGTTTTTGAGCGCGGCGCGTTCAGTATCGCCGCCAAGCACGCTTAGCAAGAGAGCGATTCGTTCGTTTGTGGTCAGTGGTTGCATTGGTTACAGTGGCAAGTGGGGGAGCTTGACGTGGCTACGCTGCCCGTGCGACCTCATCGTTTTCCCCGGCCGGTTGAGCGGCAGACGACCAGCTGGCGATGATCTGGTTGAAGATTTCCGGGTTTTCCTTGACCATTTCGCTCAACTTTCCGATCGAGGAATTCGACTGGGAAACTTCGGCTCCGCTTGGCGTTTCGGGTTGGAACTTTTTCATTGCGCGGAAACCAATGAACAGTGCTACCAAAGCGGCCACTCCCAGCGAAACGTTTTTCAGAATCTCGTTGATTTGATCCCAGGGGATCGGGGCGCCAGCGATTTCCTCGTCTTCTTCGAACTGATGGAAATCCACAAACTCAATCGTGATGCCGTCGGCTTCGCCCTCTGGTATCCCCAATGCATTCCGAACCAGATTTTCAACCGATGCCAGTTTCTCTGGCGGTACCTGGCCGTTTTCGTCTACGACGTTAGCCTTGTTGACCGTCACACTGGCGGTGATGGAAGTCAGCGTGGGCTGCCTGATTCTGGAGATTTCTCGCTCTTCAGGATACTTGTACGTCGATCTCATCATCTCCGTGACGGACCTGCCAGCTGACGCCGAGCTGGCACTTTCGCTGGGGGTCAAGTTGGTTGCGGAACCGGCCGTGCCCATGCCCGTGGTTGCCAGGGGTGTTCCGGTTGTCGTCGTCTCTGTCATCTCAATCACACTCTTGTCGTCGCGGTCAAAGACTAACCGGTCGACCTGTTTGTCAACGAACTCCCATTGAGTCGACACCCTGACAAATACGTTGCCGATGCCGAACATCGGGTCCAACTGTGTTTGCACCTGCTGGGTCAGATGACGTTCCTGCTCGCGTTGGTAGTCCAGCTGTGATGAGGTATGCATCATCGACGCGTCGGTCGCGTAGATTCGCCCTTCGCTGTCGGTAATCGAGATGTTTTCGGGCTTCAGGTCAGCGACGGATCGGGCAACCAGCATCGCGATGGCTGCCGCTTGCTGATTTCCGAATCCTGGTTTAACGGTCAGATCAACGGATGCCGAAGGCTGCGGAGACCGTCGCACAAAGGCGCTTGGTTGTGGAGTGTTCAAAAATACCTGGCACTGGCTGACCAGACTTTGGCGTTCGATCTGCTTGGCCAAAGCATTCTGGAGGTTGCGTTTGAATTGCTGATCGCGCGTGGTCGGGTCAACGAACAAGCCGGGTTCAATCGTATCGCTGGCGACCGTGCCCACATTCAGTCCCCGGACCACGACTTGAGCCTTCGCCCAGTCGCGTTTATCGACAGCGATGATCGATCCCGAGCCTTGCGGCTGGTAGTCAATGCCCTCTTTGGCCAACGCGTCGATGACCAGTTTGACCTCGGAGGAAGTCAAGTCCTCCACCAGCGTGATGTAGTGTGGTTGAGCGGACCAGATACCGATTCCCACGATGCTGCCGACCAGCAGCACGGCCAACAGCATGATTCCCAATCGACCGGCGGCGGTAGAATCCTTCCACACCAGCAGCGTTTGGTTCAGCAATGACTTAAGTGTTTCCATAACGTTTGTTTGAATGACTTAGTGGTACATCAAGTTTTGAGTTGACCAGCCAGGTTGATGTCGCGACGGAGATTGGGAGTGAAAGGTGTCGTACGGTCGGTCAACCAGGCTCTGCAGAACCACTAGAACTGCATCCGCATCAACTCGTTGTATGAGTCGATCAGCTTGTTGCGAACTTCCATGAACAGCTGAAACGACATTTCGGCATTGGCCACCGCCATCACGACTTGCTGGACGTTATCCGTTTTCCCCTCGATCAGGTTTTGAATGGACTGGTCGGACGTAACCTGGGCTTGATTCGTATTTTGCACAAAGGATTCAATCAGATTCCCAAAGCCGTTGCTTTCGCTGGTGCTCGCGCGCGATGGCGCACCGACACTGGGCGTCGTGGCGGCCGGGTTGACTGAAGTTGTCGGCACGATGGGAGTCATCGTGAAATCCTCAGCAGGGTCAAGGTCTGTTCAACCATTTCCTTCAGTGATGTGAGTGCCTTCAGGTTGGCTTCATACGACCGACTGGCCGTGATCAAGTCCACCATCTCGTTGGGTAGCTTGACGTTCGATGTCCGTACCAATCCACGCTCGTCGGCGTCTGGATGACCAGGCATGTAGACTTCGGGAAACGGAGAATCGTCGGCCTCCATGCTGACAACCTGAACTCCACCCAAGCCGGTAACGCCGCCAGTGGGTTGCATGATTTCCGAGAATACCAATTGCTTACGACGGTACGGATTTCCGTCCGCCGCACGGGTGGTATTGGCGTTGGCAATATTGTTGGCGACGGTTTCCATCCGCATGCGCTCGGCGGCCATGCCCGAGGCGCTGATGTCGGCAGCGGAAAAGAGTTGATTAAACATGATTGCCCTCCTGGCGAAAATCGATCCACTAACCGGTGATGGATTGCTTCAGGATTCCCATTTTGGAACCCAGCAGTTGGGTCAACGTTTGATACGCCAGCGCGTTTTTCTTCAACGCCGCCAGTTCGCGGTCCAGATCGACATTGTTCCCATCGTTGCGAACTTCCAGTCCTTCCACCAGGCTGATGTCGAAGTGCTCTCCGTTGGTCTGGTTTTCCAGTCGGTCCAACAGTTGGTCAAACCGTATCTCTTTCGCCTGGTATCCTGGCGTATTGATGTTGGCAATGTTCTGACCCGTCACGCGGTTGCTTTGCTCAGCAAACGCAATCGCCTGTTGCAGTGACTCGAGTTGTGAAACTTTACCGATCATGTTGACTGGATCGGTCGGGCTGGCTTTGACGCTTGAGAAGCGGAGGGTAGTTTGCGGTCAACCGCAGCGGGCGCGAGGGCAACCCGAAAACGCACCCATCCATCAAAAAACCAGGTTTTTATCGAGTGAAACGAATTTTTCGAGGCTTTCTGGGGCATTCGCGGGTTCGAATCGTCGCCAAATTCCTGAACCAGATTCTGCTCAGAATGAGTCAAGTTGACGTAACTGCCGTTTGACGATCGCTATGGATTGCAATTCGCATCCTTCTGCAACAACCGACAATCAACCGCTGACTCGAAACTCAACGCCTGGTTGAGGCGATAGCAGGAAATGGAATGTTTTCGTTTTCTTCAAAGTGTGTCATCGGGACGCGCATTCGACTATGGATATCGCCACAATAATTGGATTGCTGTCCGGTTTCGGACTGATCTTCGCGGCAATCGCGATGGGCGGCGGGGGCGGTATCTCCAGCTTCGTTGACGTGCCATCGTTGATGATTACCGTCGGAGGCTCGATTGCAGCGTTGCTGATCAACTTTCCCTTGAAAGTCTGTTTGACATCGCTGTCAGTGATCAAAAAGTGCTTCATTACCAAGTTGCCGGAGCCTGAAGAACTGATCACCCAGTTCAAAAACCTGGCGGTGATCGTCCGCAAGGACGGGTTGCTGGCGCTTGAGGCGGAGCTGGAAAACATCAGTGACACGTTCATGAAACGTGGACTGGAAATCGTGATCAGCGGTGCCGAAGAACAGCAGGTTCAAAACGTTCTGGAAACGGAGCTTTCAGCGATTGAGTCCCGACACGCGATCGGCAAGAAGATTGTCGAATCAACGGGAGCTGCGGCTCCGGCGTTCGGCATGATTGGAACGCTGGTCGGCCTGGTGCAAATGCTGCAGTCGTTGGATGATCCCAGCAAGATCGGTGGCGGTATGGCAACCGCGTTGCTGACGACGTTGTACGGTGCGATTATCGCCAACGTGGCCTGCATTCCATTGGCTGGCAAGCTGGAAACGCGGTCTCAGGATGAAGTCGCCTGCCGGGAACTGATGATTTCGGGGATCACGGCATTGGCCAAAGGGTTGGCTCCACCGGCCGTCGAAGACCATCTGATCGCTTATCTTTCGCCGAAGTCTCGCAAGACACTGCAAGCAGAATCAGCGGAATAAGCCATGTCCCGTTCGAAGCGTCCGCCCGAACCGAAGGATGATATTCCTGCCTGGTTCATGACTTACAGTGATGTGATCACGCTGCTGATGACATTTTTCATTCTGTTGTTGACCTTCGCGACGACGGAACCGGAACGGTTTGAGAAATCGGTATCGTCGATGTTCTCCAACGGTTCGGCAACGGGAACGGCTGGGGAAAAAATGAAGTCGATCGATCATGATTCGATTGCCAGACGTTTGCGGATGCCGGCGTCCAGAATTGCGATGCGGGGCTCTGAGATGCCACCGATCACTCGAGCACCGGCGAACGAAACCTGGGGCGACGGTTTGCGTTCATTGAGTGAGGAAGAGCAAAAGCAGAATGAGCTGACTTCACATACCTTCGAGGTACCGCTGGCAGTCATTTTCAGTTCCAAACAGCAAATGACCGAACAGGGTAAGCAAATTTCGAGCATGCTGGCCAAACAGCTACGTGATTTACCATTTCGCGCATCGCTGGAGTTTTCATCTGACGATGCCGTCGAAACGGTGGCCGACATGTTGGAGTATCTGTATCACACCGAAATGACCCGCCCCGGGCAGGTTGGAATGAGTGTCAGTCGAGATCCGCTGTTGAAAGCGGATCATGTCCGAATCGTGGTCGAGCGGTTTACGCCCAACCAGGGCCAGTCGGCAGTACCGGGGAGAGCCAACGATGGCTAGAAAACAGAAGCCGCCACCGGAGAAGCCCAGTAAGGCCTACCTGGTTTCATTCGGCGATACGATGACGGCGCTGTTGGCGTTTTTCATCGTGTTAAATTCATTTGCCAAAGAGCAGACCGGTGCCAACATGTATTCGGGTACGGGTTCTTTCATGAATGCAGTTTCCAATATCGGGTTGCCTGGCGGCGCGTTAGGACATCGTTCCAAGCTGTTGGTCAATAAAAAGGCTCCTCAGCCGATCTATGCAATTGAAAGCGACGCACCGAAAGACCAGAGCAAACGCCTGGGGCCGGACGAAGACCCTGACGATGAACGCGTTATCGATCGTCAGACAGAAAACTTCAAACGGTTTCTCAACGACGTCTCGAAAAAGTTCGAGGTCAATGAAACCCCACCTACCCAGACGCAAATCGTATTTGACAGCTTCGAGCAATTAGCCAAATCTGAACCCGGGCAACCCTGGCATCCGATGGAAAAAGGTGCCGTGAGAACGGCGTCGGATGCCATCATGAAACTTGGGCGATCCGATTTCAAATTGGAGATTGTCGTGTGGGCGAATATGCCGGGCAAAGTCGCGCTGGTTAAGGCCATGAAACAGGCTGCCGCCATTCAACAACAAATCGATTCCATCTTTCGTCTGAACGCATCTCAAAAAGCCCGGCTGAAAGTGACCGCCAAACCCTGGCTGTTTTCCGATGCGGCACGTCCCAAGATTTCGTTCGTTGTCTCGCGACTGGATCTGGACGGCCCATAAAAATGGCGTCGCCAGTGGTGGCGACGCCAGATGATTGGGGGAAGCAGGTAAACAAGGCTTAACCGTCTTTGGTCGTTTTGGCTTCCAGTTCGATCTTGCCCAGATCCGAAACAGCACCGCCTTCGATTTCGATCCTGTCGCCGTTTCGCAGTCGCCGTTTCAAATCCCGATCGCTCAACCCTTTCAGTTCATCGGCAGGAGCCAGCGGTTTGAATCCAATCGATTCCTGCCAGACTACCAGCCGGCAGGGACCAGCAGGAGCGTTCTTGATTTCGAAGTGTCCGTTTTCGTCGGTCACGGCGAAATAGGGGTGGTCGAAGACGCGGAGATGCATCCCTTCCCAAGGGTGTGGCGGACAGCTGACCTTGATCGCAGCCGGTTCTTTCTTGAGGTCCTCCACGTCGATTTCTTCTCCGGGAGGCATGGCTTTGCTGAAGCTGCCGTTGACGAAGCTGTCCATTTTGAAGACGTGAGCCACAGGCCCCGTATTCCGCATCTTGACGCCCATGCCCTGTTCAATGGCCACCGCATGGGGGACGTAGCCTTCCGGCTTCTGGTCGATAATGGCGTACTTGTCTTCGCCCTGCTTGGGGGCAGCCAGTGATTCGTGGACGTTCAGCTTGGCGCGTCGGTTCTCGTTGGCATCGAGAGGCACCAGATAGACGAAGACCCATTCAACGCCGCGGTTCTCCTTGTTGATGACCCAGTCTTCGCTCAAGATCGGGCCGGCTGAGCGGAACCACTGCAAGTCCTCAGGAGTCAGTTCAACTTTTTCAAGATCAACCTCTTCTGGCTCGGGAATATCACCCTTGAACACCAATTGACCTTTGACCGTTCCCCAGTCCTTGTCACCGTTGTTGGGGTCGCCGGAAATCAACACCGTTTCGGCCCTGGAAACTTGAGCACTGGTTACCAAAGCAAATCCGGTCAACGCCGTCATCTCTTTGAGAAACTTGCGTCGTTGGGCCAGGAGGAATTCGTATTTGTCTTGTTGTTCACTGTTGAACATCAATTAAGCTCCTAATCGTAGTGGTCAGAGATCGACCGCGACCGGCGATCATTTCGAAATCGGCTTGCCATCGCCACAGACACTCACGAACATTTCACTTGGCAGTTCGCGCGCGACTACAAGCCCGTAAAGTATAGTCGCGGTTGGAAATAAACTCCAACCAAGCTATCGGCCTGAACGAATTAGCTGGAAAAGATAAGCGAAAAATCTCGCGTTATCACGCATCGGCCAAACCGGTTGCGATAAAGTGTCGCAACGGGACATTCGCGATTATTTCAGACCGAATTGCCAACCGGTTGCGGACTGGTTTGACTGGCCAGCGAGCAGACAATCGAATAACCCCAACACAAAAACTGACCAAACATCAAATCGCTGATCAGTGTCGACCGAAAAAAGGGAACGCCGGCCAGATAGCTGTCAGCCAACCCGCTGATCGTGGGTGGATACCAGCCCAACCACCAGACGGCGAAATTGGTCGCCAGGAAAAACAACAAGGACATTGCCAAAGAAGCTATCGCAAATGCCACACCGCGGCGAACGCTAAAGAAAGGTAGACGTTGAATTTTGTCTTGCACGATCCGACCGGCGAGACACGCAATCAACAAGCTTCCGTACACCGCCAGCAGTAACGGTGCTTCGTAAAATCCGAGCACGAAATCGCTAGCCATTAAACCTGCCACAACGGTCCCGATCGCCAGCAGGTTGCGGCGAAAATAGAATCCGGCAAACAAAGC
>CAZJEK010000139.1:0-13491 GCA_964545005.1 uncultured Pirellulaceae bacterium | reverse complement strand
GATCTGGGGATGACTCGGGCAGAAGATGAAGAGCGACGGGACCCCTATTCCGCCGACAAGAAAGCGGCTCGCGCAGAACAGCCCGTTCAGTTTTTGCACCACTACGAAAAAGCACTGAAGGTTGCCGAAGAACAAGGACAACTGGTGCTGGTCGATTTCGAAACCACCTGGTGCGGCCCGTGCAAAATGATGGACCGGTACGTTTACACGGCCAAATCCATTGTGGACGCGGGGAAAAACGTGGTCTGGTTGAAGCTCGATGGCGACGAAGAAAAAGAGCTCGTGGAGCAATTTGAAATCGAAGCTTACCCTACACTGTTGCTGATTGACTCCAGCGGCAAGGTACTTGGTCGGCGACGGGGCTATCAGAGCTGTCAGGACTTGGCAGCGTTTCTCAAAGCGGCGAATAAAATCAACGCCGAGCAAAAAAAGTGACGCCTGAGCAAGCAAACTTTTGCGACGATGCAATGTGTTCAGTTGAGACAGCTTTCTCAGTTTGAGACAGCCAGCATGTTCAAAAACCGTCTTTTTCTTGACTTTTTCAGTGTTTCACAGTCTGGCAACAGGTTTGCAATATGGGGTGAGTATTCATTTCATCCTTTGTAGCGAGTTCACAGCCATGTTTTCTATCCCGGAGGGAGTGTACGCGATCAATTGCGTGCTGCTGAATTCCGAAACCGTCGTTAACAACGAAGCGATTCGTTTTGTTGAGGTTTACCATGACCGCTGGACGTTGCAGCCGGCCAATCAGCAGTTCCGGGTCATCCGCGCCTACAGCAACTCGGCCATGCTGAATCGAAATGGCAAAGCTTACGTTGCCGAGTTTACGATTGATCAACAGGGACATCTGAAAGTCGATCTCAAACAGGAAGGTGTCACACAAATGCTAAGCATCGAAGCGAAGCTTTTGGCCTCGGTGCAAGTCGGTGATTTCGAGACAGAGGCCTTGTCTGGCTCGGCAAACTGATTCCGCGTTGCCCGAGTCCGCAAGATTTTCGCCAAGCTCTCAGTATTCCGCCTGGGAACGAGCAACTGGGTTTAACTGGATACTCGGACTTTGCCGATTTGCCGGCCAACGCTCCGTCACCGCCGGGTGCGGTTGACTTGCAAAAGGGCTTGTCGCAAACCGTGTACGATGCGATTGTGACCGACGGAATCTGCGACAACTACCTCACCCCGAACTCGATCACCGAAACGACGGCCGCCAGTTTGGAGGACGAGAGTTCCTGCCACGCGTATCAACGGTTGACTGGCGCTGGTGGTGATTCGGATTTGTCCTTTAACAGATCCTGATCAGCCAACACCATATCAAAATAGCCAATCATCATCTCATCCCAGGTCTGATCTCCCCAACGAACCGTTTTGGCTGGATCAGGATTGGCGAAATTATTCGCCGAATTGTCAAAGTGCGCAACACAGTGGAGTACCGTTCCGGCAGGCATTAACTTGGGCTCCCGAAGTTTGTACCCATTCTGCCAGTTAAAGTCGTACTCCGGAATGTCCAACAGGATTTCCGTTTGGCCATTGGGATAGTGTGCAGTGTAGCGGAATGATTTTCCGCGAACGTGCATGTGCGGGAACAAAGACAAAATCAGTGCGTCCTGTCGGAATCGATACCGGGCATTCACTTCATGGTTATCGGCATGAGGTGGGATGCGAAATCTGCGATTGACCACTTCGCGGGTACCAACCGATTTACGGACCTGGGCTGGATCAGCGAACTTGAATCCGACGCTACTAAGATCCTCCTGTTCGGTACCACAGGGCGTGTAATGCATTTGAAAAATCAGCTTTGCTCCTTTGGGGATCAACTTGGCATAACCATCATCCAACCTTAACGGCGGAGCCCCCGGAGCGGTCGCCGTCAGCCACTCGGAATCAATTTGCCCGTGGGTTGCCGCTGAGTCTCCTTGCTTGATTCCCACGATGATATGGTGAACGACTGCTCGATTGCCAATTCGACATTCGGCAGCCTGCACCCACTTGTCTTCCGTAAACCCAGGGTCAACTTCGTAGTACTGGTAGGGAATGACACCGGTGGCCGGAACCTTGTAGGGACGTTTTGACATCGGGATCACCACATCGGGCTTGCCCATTTGCCAACCGATTTCGAATTCTGGCGCTGGTGGCAAGTCCTGTTCGTCTCCAAAAGGCGCCCCCGCAGCCACCCATTTTTTGATCAGCTCAAGTTCGTCCGGGCTCAAGCTCGTATCATTTTCGAAGTCGCCATGTTTGGGATTGGCGTGCCACGGCGGCATTCGACGATCGAGCGTGACTTCTTCAATCATGCCTGCCCATCCAGCAACTTCCTCGTAGTCGTTCATGGCGAAGGGACCGATTTCCCCCTCGCGATGGCAACTGACGCAGCGTTCATTGAGCAACCTGGAGATTTGGTTCGCATACGTCACTTCGGCATTGGCGTCCGGTTTCCTGTTGCGGCCGATGATGCACCCCAGCGCATCGGTTTGCTGTACCGCAGGCTTTTTGCCCGCCAGCGTGGCTCGAATCGCGTCCAGCAGAAAGTGCTGATCTGCAGAATCTCGCCGTTTACCGTAATCGTATTGATCATCAATCACCCCGTGATAACACAATTTCCCGTCGCCATCGAACAGGAAAACTTCTGGTGTTCGCTGAGCCCCAAAAGCATCGGCGATCTTGTTGCCCGGGTCTTTCAGGAGTGGAAACTTGATGCCCGTTTCCTTGGCGAAGTTGTTAATCTCCGCCAATGAATCCTGCTGGTTTGAATCGATGCCGATCCACTGGACCTGTTCGCCGAACTCCTGCCGATAGCGTTCCAGATTTCCGGCGGCCAACTTGACGATGGGGCACTCAATCCCAAAGAACACGACAGCTGCAGCCGACTTGTTTTTCAAAGCCGACGTTTTAAACGGCGTGCCATGAGCGTCTTTCAGCTCGAACGTTGGCATGGGCTGACCAATCGCCAAGGCCGGCTCCGTTTGTTGGGCACAGGCGGACGTTTGGACGACGACAGTCAACAGCAGCAGGATGGCAAGGCGAACAAGTGACACAATTGGGCTTTCTTAGGATGAATGTCGATTCCAATGACAGGTTAACCAATTTGATCTGGCATTGGCCTGCCCCTGGGGTGCATTGTTTCGAAATATCGAAAAACTGTCATCATCAACTTCAGCAATGGGATGCCTTCCAATTCTATTTTGACGGTCACAATCATTCGAGTCGGCCACTGGCAACGATCCCCAGCCAAGTAGTGCGACGGTAGCGAAAAACCCGACAAAAATGGCAAACCTGGTGCCGCGTCTCAAGTAAATATTGGGGTTGCCGGCCGCATAGATTTAACTCGTGGGCAAGTCGGGATTCAACTACAGGCGTTCTTACCAATTGCCCCACCCAAAAACATGTTGAAACGCTGCACTGGGCTGTTAAATCGCGGTTTCCTGTTTCGGTTTCTGGTAGGCACCTCGTCCTGCGAACGAAGTTTTCGATCGATTCGCAGTGTCACTATCGATTCTACAGGTTTATCGCCCATTATCTCGGAAACCATGCTCAAACGACGCGATTCGGATCGTACCTGGCCGCTCCCGAGCCGTCCGTGGGTCATGAAAATGAATTGGCGGGACTTGCTGTTTCTGCATTACCGTGTGGATGCTGACCAGCTTCGTGCACTGATTCCAGAACCTCTGGAGATCGATACCTACGATGGGTCTGCCTGGTTGGGGATTGTTCCGTTTCGGATGACCGGAGTAGCGCCACGTTGGGTGCCGTCGATTCCTGGTTTTTCAAGTTTTCCAGAATTGAACGTGCGGACCTACGTTACCGTTGATGGCAAACCTGGCGTCTGGTTCTTCAGCCTGGATGCGACGAACCCGCTGGCTGTAAGAGTGGCCCGGCGTTGGTTCCATTTGAACTATCTCGATGCCCAGATCAAGTTTCGCGATTGCTGCCAATCCTGTACGGGCACCTGGTTTTGCTACCACAGCCAGCGAACTCATCAAGGCGAACCGGGCGCGGAGTTGAAATGCGAGTATCGTCCAATCGGTGAGCCGTTTCGAGCAGGCGTAGGGTCGTTGGAAGAATTCCTGACGGCTCGTTACTGCATGTACTCGGCAGACGGTCAGGGCCTGGTCTATCGTGGCGAAATCGACCATGAACCGTGGGAGTTAAGAGAAGCTCAAGCGATCGTAACCACCAATACAATGGCCGATGGGTTGGGACTGAAGCTTCCCGCCGAACCCGACACGCTTCATTTCGCAAGAAATACCAAAGCGCTCGCCTGGCTGGCTCAGCCAATCACAAAGATCTGATCTGGTCGGCAACGCCCAGGCAATGCGACAGCACAGGGGGTATACTTGACGTGGCCCACGGTTAACAATCGAGGTTTCAGGTTAGCCGACATGGGCAGCCTCTGGTGCCAACAGCTTTCAACCCCCCCAGGTCCGATGGGTGATTTTTTTGATGCCGGCAGTGTCAAGCTTCAACTCTCCGATCCGCACAATTTTTCCAGCCAATGGATCGGTCAACAGGAAATCCTGAAACAGGTGCTGGCCTGCTGGTTGACGGTCAATGAGAACGACACACCGCTCACACCGCGGCTGGTCGGTCCGCCAGGAATTGGCAAGACCGCATTGGCGATGGCGGCAGCTGAAGTCCGCCAACAGCCGCTTTACATTTACCAATGTACCGCTGACACTCGGCCAGAAGATTTGTTGATCACGCCCGTGCTGGCCGAAAACGGGAAGATTGCCTATCACGCCTCGCCGCTGGTTACTGCCATGATCAAAGGCGGCGTCTGTATCCTGGACGAAGGCAATCGGATGAATGAGAAATCGTGGGCTTCGCTGGCTCCGCTGCTCGATCACCGACGTTACGTGGAATCGATCGTTGCTGGTGTTTCAATCAATGCCTCGCCTGAGTTCCGTTGCGCCGTCACGATGAACCAGGATGAGTCGACATTTGAAATCCCCGACTATATCCTCAGTCGCCTGCAGCCGACGTTGTCGTTGAAATTCCCCAATCGTCAGGATGAAATTCAGATTCTCAAATATCATTTGCCGTTCTGCCCGGACGACATGCTGGCGATGACAGTCGATTTCCTCCAGCGTTCCCACGAACTGCGGCTTGATTTTTCGACTCGCGATGCAATTAACCTGTTGCGTTTTGCGATGAAACGAATATCTCAATCGCAAGATCATCCGCTGGCCCATGACGAAGCATGGCGAGAAGCTTTGGAAATGTGTCTGGGCGAGGAAGCGCTCGATTTGGAACGACTGTCCCGGCAGAAAGAACAATCACTGGGAGGACAAGTATTGCCAATGGGTTTTGGCGATTTCTTTTTTGCGCCGGATGATCCGCTACGTTCTGAGTTCGATCCCGACGATGACGATGACGATGACGACGACATCGAGGATCTGGAATTTGATGATGAGGACACGCCGTTTTGATTCCTGACGTCCTTAAAATCGGCCCTCATGTCACCGCCCTACCAGTGCTGCACGGCAGTGGCGATTTCGCATGGGAAATTCGACGCTGGATGATGGCCGAGTCGTTTGACTGTGTCGCCGTGCCCCTGCCGGAATCATTCCAACCCTTGGTGGAACAGGCGATTCTGGCCCTACCGACTCCCAGCCTGGTTGCCCAACGGACAACGGCTGTGACGGCCACTGAATGGTCGCCAGAGTCGGATTCAGCAGAAGATGAAGATTCAAGTCAGGCGGAGCAGGCGTCGGCGGGATCCGCAGCCAGCTTCGTCCCCATCGATCCCTGCCAGCCCGTTATCGCAGCCTTGAGGGTGGCGATGGGCGATCACATTCCGCGCAGATTCATCGATTTGGAAACGGAACTGTTTGAAGTCACGTCTCGAGTTATGCCGGATGCCTATGCGTTGAAACAACTCAGCCTGGATAAGTTTGCTGCGGCAGTCATCCCATTTATCGAAGCCCCCAACAGCGAACAATGGAAACAACGCATTCGCCATATGGCTTGGCAACTGCGCGAATTGTCAGTGGATTTTCGCAACATTCTGTTTGTCCCCAGCGTGCTTGACTGGCCATGGATACGCCAGGCCTTTCTGTCATCTGACTTGCGAGCCCCCGACAACGAATCGGTCAGCGATCCTGAGTGGTTCGAGGTCGATCCCCAAACGCTGTACTTCATGTTGGGCGAGATCCCTTCCATTACTGGCTTATACGAACAGGCTCGGGCAGAACTCCGCGATGATACGAATTTGTCAATCGACGGTGTCAAGGAATTGCTGCTGCAAGCCCGAGACAGCTATCTGGAGGACTTTGGCAATCGGGCTCGTAAGATCACCCCCTTTTTGCTGAAACAGATGCTCAAATACATCCGCAATTTGAGTTTGATTGACAATCGATTTACGCCCCAGCTAACCAGTATTGTTACAGCCGCAAAACAAATTGCTGGCGATGGTTATGCCTTGCATGTCCTGGAACAGGCCAAACAGTATCCCTATCTTCGAGACCTTGGGTTGGGGGAAGTGCGCGTGGCAATCGACCATATCGCTTTTCCCGATGAAGAGATCGTTCCAGCAGCCAATCGCCTGCCGGGGCCACCGCGACTTTTGACCCAAATTGAATTGATCCCCCAACCCGACCTTGATCAGGTTCGGGACTGGCAACAACAGTGGGATCCGTTTTCCCAGTGTAGCTGGCCTCCGGAAGATGAAGTTATTGAGAGTTTTCGTCAATCCGTTTTCGATCGAGCCAAAGAAGTCATGGGAGCCGATCTGGCTCACACGGAAAAATTCACCACCAGCATCAAAGATGGAATCGATATCCGAGATACCGTACGGCATTGGTACGACGGGGACATCTATGTCAAAGTACTACCTCCCAATCGAGGCAATCTGGACTGTGCCGTGATGCTGTTTGATTCGCCAGCGGACCCCCGCCATTATCCCTGGCGAACGACCTGGTTTGCCGAGCATAAGAATGAATCGACGCTGACGTTCTTTGCCACCGATTTCTCTCAAAATCCGATCGGACCTGGAATCTGCCTGGCAACGTACGGCGGCGCAATGTTCCTGTTTCCTCCCGTTGCGATTCCCGACATTTGGCAGGATCCCCGACTTGAGTTTGCCACCACGCTGGAAGAACAGTTGCTCGGGGCCGCTTGCTTGCACAGTCAATGCCCTCATATTGCGTTGGTCAGTGCCGCACCACCTGGTCCGGCTTGGCGACAGCTTGCCAAACGATTCAAGAAACAATGGGTTCACTTGCCGCTGTCTCGATTCAGTGACTCCACAATCCAGCAACTGCGGATGGTCCACGTACTTAACGGCAAAGACATTCGCAGCTACGCTGCCGACTTCATCCGTCGCGTCTAAACCGGCCATCCATTCCCGCAGGACGTCGTTCCGGTCGGCGAGAATACGGCGACAGGTGGCGGCTTCCAGCGGTTTTGGCGCTAGCTAGTGCAGCGTCTACCTTAAAAATTGGGGTTGGCGAGTCAATCTTGCTCGAAAAACCAATCGCTTAATT
Source organism: uncultured Pirellulaceae bacterium (assembly GCA_964545005.1). Lineage (GTDB taxonomy): Bacteria > Planctomycetota > Planctomycetia > Pirellulales > Pirellulaceae > Mariniblastus. Next base: position 6,016 of record CAZJEK010000139.1, on the reverse strand, counting down.
GAATTGCCAACCCCAAAATCAATACTTGACGCGGCACTAGCCACCGACCTTCCGGATTTTACGCGTCAGCAAACTGTCGCCCGGGGCTAACGCCCAAAAATGCTGGACAAAAAATGCCAACCTTTCGGCGGAAACTTCAAGTTCAAGCTCGACGGGCCAGCGAGTGGATCCCACGAACGGTTGAATTCGAAAGGTCGACTTGCTGGCGTGTCGGGCAAGTATTCGATCGCGACTGAATTTGACCACTCTCATTCGCAGCGGGGTGCCAATGGATTAGACTGTTGGCTGTTCTCACTCAATCGATTCATGTTTTCCCATTCGAAATTGAAAGTCCGCAATGGAACACCTGGAAATCTTTCATAGCCTGGTCAATCTGGCGGCGATTGACCGCAAATTCACAGACGAAGAAGTCGCTTTTCTGGTTGAGCGTGCCAATCGGTGGAACATCCCCACCTCCGAATTTGAAACCGCCTTGGCTGGCATTTCGGAAGGCAACATCGAGATCAGCATCCCCGAAGATCACGACGAACGAGTGGCATTGATGAAAGACATGATTCGACTGATGGCGGTCGACGGCGAATTGGCCGAAACTGAAAAGCGGCTTTGCGCTCAAGCTTCCGGTAAAATGGATTTTACGAGTCAGCAGTTCGGCCAGATACTCGATGAAGTCATCCGGGAAGTCGACCAATAAGAGTTAACCCTTTTCGGTCGGTTCATTTTCTAACCCTTTGAACTTCATTGCTCGCTGCAAAGGTTCGATACGCAATACGACTTCGCCGTTTTGAAAGATCCTGACCGTTCCATTGGATTCGCTGACGACGACGGCAATGGCTTTGGTGTTTTTGCTGATGGCCGCACCGGCAAAATGCCGGGACCCCAACCCTTTGGTCATCGTTACCTCCACCGGTGATGTATCGATGATACGAGCGGAACCTTCGACGGTGCCATCTGCCGAGATCACGAAACAGCCATCCAATTGGGCCAGTTCCTTGATCCCTTCCCGGACTTTGGCATCCGAAATATTTCGCTCTTTGCGGGTATAGCCTTTGACCATGTCGAATCCGGCTGGACGGCTTTCCTCCAGCACCCGACGATGATCCCCAACCACGAACATCGTGCCCACGGACTTCCCTTCTCGCCCCTCACGTCCAACCTGAACGGCGAGATCAACGACCATTTTCAACGTATCCAGCGGAACCTTGGTTTCGAGTTTTTTCAGGTCGCGGGCGGTCAAACGACCAAGTCTTTCGGTCAATTTAAGGACACTGATGGTATCGATATCCTCCGACTCAAAATTGCTGTAGACAGCCACCATGACCGAACCTGGCCGGATGATTTCGGCGGCAACACTTTCGATCATCGCCTGAGTCAATTGGTTCTGAATGGAAGACTCTGGGATTTCCAGTTGGATCGAATTCAGCTCATTTTCAACCGCGGCATCGTGGATGGCAGGATCATTGGAAGCTACGATCAGCGTATGACTGGCTGATTTTTTCTTCAGCCGCTTCCAATCAGTTGACCGCTCCAGCAAAATCAGGATCCCATCGGCTTCAATGCCTTTGGCCAACCTTACTGCAGCGTCCAGATAGGAAAAAAACGCTTTGCCGTATCGTAATGGTGGCGTCATTGCAAGCGTCTTTCCATCAGCAAGTTTCCTTGTTTTTCAGGGTGTTGTTAAAACATATCAAACTGGCAAAATCGGGCAACCTCCAGCAACTTACGTTTTTCCAGATTGCAAGCCGTTGGGCTTGGTGGGAAAGCTGGAATCGCAGACAGAATGAGGCGACCGTATCAGCTCTGATCGTGAATAACATTCCCGCAGCCATGCACTGGGGAGACTCGCACTGCAGCCGAACCTTGGGCTGACGATAGACCAGCGATTTCGAAACCTACTTGCGATCAAGTGGTTGATCAAAGCCTACCGCCGCGCCTTCGAATTGGTCTCCCGCTGAATTGCTACCGGCAATTGAACTGCCGGGCGAGCTGGCAGGCGGATTCAACTGAGCGACATAGGTCCGCCAGGCATCGACGTCCGGGCCGATACTTTCCCCAGTCACCTGCTGCAAGGCCTCGACAGCCCGCAATTGCAACGCTGGATCAGAATCCTGCAACGCTAAGGAGATAGCGCGAATTGCCTGGGGGCCCGAGAAATCGGACAACGCCCTCGTGGCTGCCAGCCGGACATCGATGTCGGTGTCACTACCAATCAGGCGTTGCAGCTGCGGAATTGCTTTGTCGGCCGGCTGCTGCTGCCAAGCTCGGATCGATTCCAAACGCACATCGCGATTGTGATCGTTGGCCGCCATGGCCAGCGTTTCCATGGCCGTCGGACAGCTGAGTTTCCCCAGCAAACGGACCGCATGCAGCCGAGACAGCAACACTCGATCTCGTTTATAGATCTCTGCCAACGCTTGTGCGGCTTTTTCCTGTTCGTTGATCGGCGCATTGATGGCCGCAGATACCATCGACGACATTTCTTTCTTCCGCCGAAACAGCGTGTCGGCCAGCTTGGCTTCTTCGTCCCATTTGTTCTGCACCCAGGGAGCATACTTGCCAGTTCGCCACAGCGGTCCCTCGGCGCATCCCAGCGTCAGCAGCGGGAAAAACGCCAACACAATCAGCAGGATTTCGAGTCTTGTTGGTAGGTAAAGCATGCCAGGTCCGGTCAGATCGACAGCGAAGCGAGTAATGCGTCCGTTTCCGGGGCCTGCCGAATCAACGGCAACCCATCTTGATTTTGAAAGGTGCACTTGCCGGAAGAGTAGCAATTCGTCAGTTTCAAGCCAAGATCATTCGCACGCAATGCTCCACAAAAAAAAACACGGCCAGCATTGCTGGCCGTGTTGGATTAATTCGTGGAATGTCAGACTATTCGGTCGTCTGTTCCTCCAGACGAGGTGCCGAATGCTGATTGGCGACACGGCCCCGTTGGTCTTCTTCGTAGTACTTACCGCTACCATAGCCGTAACCGTACCCATAACCGTAGCCATTGTAGGAGTATCCAGCTCGGTAGGCACCATAGGTGTATTGGCTACCGTATCCGGATTGGGCGCCGACACCGTTGACGACCAAGCCGATGCAATGCGCTCCAAGTCCTGCCAGCAGTTCGACCGCACGCTCGGCGCTGACGCGGACGTTCTTTTTAATTCTCAAGCAGAGAATCACGCCGTCGACACGGGCTGCGATTGGGCAGGGGTCGGTTACGGCCAGCAAAGGCGGGGTGTCGATGATGACAAAATCAAACTCCTGACGCATTTCCTCGATCAGGATCTTGACCTGCGGAGAAGTGCTGAGTTCGGCAGGGTTTTGCGGCTTGGCACCACAAGGCATTACCGTTAAGCCCTTGATTTCTTCGCATTCGAACAGCGTATCACGCCAGTCCGATTGGCCGCTGAGCACGGTAGCAAATCCAACTTTGGAGGTGATTCCGAAGGTGGAATGCTGACGGGGCCGACGCATGTCGGAATCGACTAGCAAGACACGTTTTCCGGATTGAGCGATCGACACCGCCAGGTTAGACGCCAGCGTTGATTTACCATCACCTGGCGTTGGGCTGGTGACCTGAATCACCGAGTGTTCCTTGCCTTGGGTATTGAAATACAGTGCCGTCCGCACCGCCCGAAAGGCCTCAGAAACCTGAGACTTGGGACGATGGTAGCTGCAAACAATGGGCTCGATCAATGAGTTTTCAACCAGATAGCGTTTGCTTTGCCGGATCACTGGAATGTGTCCGATCAGCGGCACTCGCAGTTGCTGAATGATCTGATCCGGGTTGTGGAAGGTTTTGTCAGCCAACTCGACCAGGCACCCCAGGCCGAAACCGAGCAACGACCCCAATAGTCCGCCAATGCCGAGAATCACCGGCAGAATTGGCCAGACTTCTTCACCGTAAGTCGGATCCTTGGTGGTTTGGAAGTAGAAACCTTTGCTTTGAGAGCTTTGAGATTCGGCAGAAGTCACCTCGATGAACTGCTTTTTTGCCAGTTCGTGACTTTCTTTGGCTAACCGAATCTCATCCTCCAATTCCTCAATCCTAAGCTTAAGAAATTCATTGGCCTGGATTTCCTTCGCAATGGCATCGTATTCAGCTGACTTAACGTCAATGGAACGTCGCAACTCGTCGATCAACTGTTGTTGCTGTTCGGCGAAATAGTTGAGCACTTCGATCGGTGGTCGCCCCTGAGTGACCTCACCCTCCGATTCGAGCAGAGCCTTGCGCTCGTTAAGTGACTCCTTTGTTTTGACAAGCACTTTGTAATCCGGGTGACCAGTCCCGAGATTTCTCGCGATACGTTCTTTTTCCAGCTCAATATTGAAAATCTGCTCTTCGATGCGCTTGATTTGTTCACTATTGGTTTCAACTCGAAACTTGTCTTCCTTTACCTTGTTTTCTTGAATCAGCTGCCAAACAACTTTGTCAGCCTCATCGTTGCCTCCTTCGAGACCTCTGAGTGCTCGCTCCAAATCGAGTGCATGTTCAGCCAACTTCGTTTTTTCCAAAGCCAGTTCCTGATCGAGCTTGGGCAACCGAACCTGGTTTACGTCCAGCTTCCCAGGAGCAACAATCAACGCTTTGTACTCGGCTTGTGCCTTGCGGAGTTGCTCTCTTTTCTGCTCAAACTCTTCCGAGAACAGCTGCTTCATACGCTCCAGCAGTTCCTTGACGTCCCCGCTACTTTCCTCGTACTGCTTTTCCAGTTCCTCTTGGTAGGTAGCGATTAGGCCGCTGAGAATGGTTCGCGCATCATCCGGGTCTTTGGAATAGTGTTCGATCTCATAGATGATCGGCTCTTCGCGGTTCTGTGTGATTTCCAGATTGCTTTGAACATATTTTACTTTTTCATCGTCCGGAATTCCTTTTAAAGAATTCAGCGTGTCGTATCCTTCTCCAAACAAGCAGGCTGAAACAATATTATGCTCACCGATCAGTTGGTCGTGACGAATGTCGAAGTCGGCAAAACTGTCATGCAGACCGCGATCCACAGCGCTATATTGAAAGTGCACGGGATCCTTCGGTTCAATCCGAACTCGGGCGGAGCTTTTGTAGATGGTCTCGCATTGCGAGTTATACAGCCCGCCAGCGCCCAATCCGGCCACCAACCCCAGAAATACCAGCCACTTGCGACGGCTGAGCACTCCCCAGAAGTCGAATGAAACGTCTTCTGGCTCGGGCGGGGCAATCATGATCGGGGTCGGTTGGTGTCCCTGTTGTGGAGGGTGCATATCCACAGTGATTCTCCGATGGAAAACAGCAGGTGAAGTCTCAGGTCGTCAAGATTGGCCGGAACATCAACGCGGTCAATCGACCCGCAGGGGGGAACATGGGTGGTTCAGAAAATAGTGGACTGAAGCCCGAGTACGTAGTGAAAATTCAATAGTCCAACTATATCAGCTTCTTCGTCCATTACAAGGAATCAGTTTGTCCTCAAACGTCGGTTTCAGCCCAATTTTGGCGGGCTAAAGCGACTCCCGATCTGGATTTGAAGACGGCGCGGGCTGGGTCGGAAACTGGAGAATTCAGCTGGACACCAACGGTCCGGTCAATCGTGCCGATTAGTCACATTAGCAGACCTGAGGGAACCATCAGTTCGCAACAGGATGGAACGCTAAACGGTAAGGATCATTTCAGTCAGGCAACCCAGGCCACAAAGTTTTGCCTGTGATTCTGATTCCTGATCAATAGCTACTCGAAAACGTGCTCGAGGATTGTTAGGATTTCGTCATGAGCAAGAAAACGCCAATGATGCAGCAATACGATGATGCCAAACAGGCCTGTGGTGATGCATTGCTGTTCTTCCGCATGGGTGACTTCTACGAACTGTTTCATGAAGATGCCAAAGTCGCGGCCAAAGAACTCGGCCTGACCCTGACGACTCGTGACAAAGCGAACTCAATCCCCATGGCCGGGTTTCCGCACCACCAGCTGGATTCCTACCTCGCCAAGCTGATCCAACGCGGATTCCGTGTCGCGGTCTGTGATCAGGTGGAGGATCCTCAAACCGCCAAGGGGTTGGTC
>CAZJEK010000138.1:0-13534 GCA_964545005.1 uncultured Pirellulaceae bacterium | reverse complement strand
TGGTGAAAAACCGGATGAAGTTAAGGAATCGAACGACACTTTGCGACTTTGCATCTCTGCGACTTTGCGTTAATCCAATGCAACCTAATCCCTGATCTCGAAATAAATACATCCCGGTAGAGTCAGGAGATTTGAGACTTCACGCCACGTGAATTCCGATTGGCCCCACTTCGTTATCCGAATCGGGCTGATCCTGGTTCAACACAACGTCCAATTCTACACTTAGCTGCTTGACGGTATCGGACAGACGAACCCGCTGCTGAGCTACCAGGTTCTCAAGACGGTTCAAGCGAACGCGGGCTGCACGCAATTGTTCGCGTATTTCTTTTCGCTCGTCGCTCATCGCTTCCAGCAGTTCGTTCAGGTAATCGATGTGCGAGGTCTTCTTTTCCAGATCCTCCTGTTGTCGAGCAATCGACTCGCCGAGCACTTTTTCGCGAGCCAAACCCTGTTCGACGCATTCGGCCATGTCTTCGATATGATCGTTTTTCGATTGCAACTCAACCGGTAGTTGCCCCAATCGAGCGACTGCATGGGCCAGTTCCAGTCTCAACAGGTCGACATCATAATTCTGGAACGCTTCGGAATCTGGATACAAAGACTGGGCATCGAACTCAGTGCCAATCTGGGCGATTCCCCGTTGTGGATCGCTGAGGATTCGATCGGGCAGGCATAAGCGTTGCTTGTCGATTTTGGCTTGCTGGCCAGCTTTGATCATGTCGCCGATTAACGCCATCAGTCGAGCCGTGGCATTGCCCCCGAGCTCCACTTGATCCAATAGCGTTTGACGCTGAAACAGCATTTTGGCGGCGGGCGGATCGGCCAGCTCGGCCAGCACCGAATTGATGTGGCTGGGCGCCGAGATCCGCCACGCAGGCGGCAGATAGTCAGGGCTGTTCGTAAAATCCAGCAACGCCGTCGGCCGCCGCTTGATCACACTTTCCAGATACACCGTGGACGGGGTGGTGATCACCGCATCGGACATTTCAATGGCATCGGTCAATGTTCCATCCGGCGAGTTGTTCGCCGCAACTTCGTCAGCCAAGTGTTCCGACAATCGCCAAGTGACTTCAATCGGCCTGTTACCGGCCCACATGTTTCGTTCGAATCTTGCCACCAGGCTGTTTAAACCATCGATCACATCGCGCCGTTGTTGCTCGGTAAACCAGGGAGTCCGGGCAGTGGTTACCAACAATCGCAGCGGCCCTTCGTTCTGGACCGGCGTGTGTGGCGCATCCCACCAGTGATCGAAGCGAGGATGCCCGACGATTTCACATTTTCCCGTATTGCCCCACGATTCAATCGTGCGAGCCGGTGCGCGACCAATGCAAGCGAGTTTGTGTCCGACCAGCGGCTGAAACAATGCTCCTTCAGCAACCGTTGGATTCTGCCAGGAATTACGGAATTCCAGCACGCCGTCCGACAAAATCAGTTGCGGTAACCAGGGAGGTGTTTCCAGGTGACGACGCAGCGACGAAATCGTTTCCCATTGATAGTGCTGGTGGGTCACGATGATGCCCGCATCCGCCGGCGCTGTCCATTGATGCGGTAACTGTCGGACAATTTCGACTGGCCAAGGGCAGTCGTCCAGCCAGGTTGAGTAAACCGGATTGCGATCGGCAAATCGTTCCAGGATATAGACTTTAGGAGCCAATAGTTTCTCGCTTGTTGCCAACCGTCCATGATTGAGTTTCAACTCGCTGCCCTGCACCACGGGTCAAGGCCCCCCGCAATCAGGTCATTCGCCAGCCAATTCCAGCCAGCTAATCATAAAGCTAAAACGGAGCCTGCCTGCGATCAAGTCCGATCAATGATTCCGGTTTGCTAGCAAGGTCATCGCTCGAATTGAAAACTCTCTGGAATCAACTGATCAATGGTCCAGCGACGAATCGTTTCTGGATCCGCAGGAGCGACACACAGCACTTCGATGTGTTTGCCGAATTCGACGATGAATTGACGGCAGGCGCCACAGGGAGTTGCCAACGGATTGGCGCACACGGCAATCCTGGCAAATTTCGTTTCTCCAGCGGCAACCGCTGAACAGATCGCGGTGCGTTCGGCGCAAATCGACAGTCCGTACGACGCGTTTTCGACGTTGCAGCCCGTAAAAACTTCGCCACCGGCGGTCAATAACGCAGCCCCAACCAGGAATTCAGAATACGGCGCATAAGCCTGCAAGCGAGCTTGTATCGCCAATTCAACCAGTTCGGCATCATCCATCAAAACATTTTCTCGGGGCAAAGTTTTCTCGCGACTCAAATACTGATTTCACCAACCAGGTAGGTAACTGCCTGGCCGCTGATATTGACTCGATCTCCGTCGAGCGTGCATGTCAGCTGACCACCTCGGTTTGACAATTGCAGGGCCCGCAGGGGCGAACCGGCCTCGCATTCCAACCGGTCATGCCAGTACGGGGTCAGAACAGTGTGAGCTGATCCGGTAACCGGGTCTTCATTGATTCCCACAGCCGGCGCAAAAAATCGGGAAACAAAATTGACATCCGCATCGTCACCTGCGGCCGTGGCAATGATCCCACGGACGGGTAGTTTTCCCAGCTGAACGAAATCAGGGGTGAGCTGTTCAACTGCTGCTTGATCTGGCAACACAACCAGGACATCGTTCTTGCCTTGCCAACATTGCAACCGTTGAGCGCCAAGAGCAGTATCCAGGCCAGCAGGAGTCTCGATCGGTTGGGGCCGGTCAACGGGAAAGTTCAGCTGGTAGCCTGCGGTCGTCTGACGGCACCCCAGCGTTCCTCGATGTCGTGAATGAAAGATTACTTCGCCGGATTTTACACCCAGGTGCTGGAATAACACGTGGGCCGAAGCCAGCGTCGCGTGACCGCAGAGGTCAACTTCGGACATCGGAGTGAACCAACGAATTTCAAACGCCGGAAACGAGTCGCCGGCTGCCGCTGGATGAGCGACCAGAAACGCGGTTTCGGACAAATTGTTCTCGCCGGCAATTGCCTGCATGACGTCGTCAGCAATCCATTCAGCCAACGGACAGACCGCTGCTGGATTGCCGGCAAAGGGGCGATTCGCAAACGCATCGACTTGAAACAGTTGGATCTTCATTCGGTTGCTGGCGGGTCATACAGGAGCGGAAAAAACTGACCTGACAACGGCTGGCCCGCAGAAATCGGCGGAACTCCTGCCAGCAGCGGGGAATCCGATTGGCTGGTGACGCCATCTTTGACCACATTCAGGACCACTGCACGCCGCGGTCCGGTGTCCCGGTTTTCATTGGAACCGTGCACCAGCAAGGGATGATGGAAACTTGCATAACCAGCCTTCAGCTCGATCGGAACAGGATTTTGAAAAGCCGCCCATTGTTCGTCGGTCACGACCTCACGAATCCCGTTCATGTCTCCAGCCAGCCCGGTAACCGGCAGCAAGTCCCAACGATGGCTGCCGGGCAGATACTGCAAACACCCGTTCTCCTCGGTGGCGTCATCGAGGCCAATCCAGCAAGTCAAATGCTGCATCGGCTTGGTTCTTGTCCAATAGGAGTAATCCTGGTGCCAAGCCACGTTGCCGCCATGCAAGGCTGGCTTACAAAACAGCTGGTCGTGCCAAAAACGGACTGCTCCCTGCAGCAGCTGGCTGGCTGGAATCAGGACCGCGGCGTTCCACAGCAGGTCATGAAATCCCGGTCGCAGCCGCCATCCGCCGAGTGCGTGAAACAGAACGCGGTCGGGATCGCCAGATTCGTTGGAATGGTACTCATGCCACAGCTGGTGGCCATGGTGATCAGGTTGGACGAATTCGGCCAATTCCTGCTTCAGCTGTTCTATCGCGTCCGGTTGCAGGACCTGGATGCCAGCAACGTAACCGTCCCGGTGAAAGGATTCGATCTGCTGGTCAGACAGTCGAAACTGATTATCTGCGGCTGTGCCTGTTGCTGGGAACAGCTGGGAAACTGGCTGGTGAATAAGTGACAGGTCCGGCGCCGGCACTATTTGACCTCAGCCTGGTACATGCGGTAGAGAGACCAGACCTTTCCATCGGGACCTTTGTACTCCTTGAGTGCAAACTTGCCTTCGATCGTGATCGGCCGCACCGTGAAGTCGGTCTTGACGCCTTTGTCCAAGCGAACCAGCACGTTGTCAAAAATGGCGGCCTGGGGCCCAAAGCAACATTCCTGGTTGTCCCGAACGAAGACAAACTTGGTCAACCCGGTCTGTTTGAAATTGGGCCGGATATAGCCCCGCAAGCGGACCGTCGAACCATGGTATTCCTTGATTTGATCAGTCAACATTTCTCGACTGAACTCGTCCTCGGGCTGCATGTCGAATTTGAGATCATCGAATGTCAGGTCGAACAGCTTGTCCTTGTCTTTGTCTCCACCCCCTTGAGTGGTGTCGTTCGACTGAGCGGATGCAATGCCAGCCAACAACATGGTGGCAATCGCGACCAGGCTGATCCGAAAGCAGAGGGCGTGCAGGCGAATTGAATTCATCGTCGGTCCCTTGTTGGTTGAGTTGATTGAATCCCCAAAGCATGAACCCAATCCAATTGTCGCTGCTGCCAGGCCAGTTTTCAACTACCGGACGTAGTCCGCTTCGATCTGGTAGAAAACACTGGGGATGTCGTCTTCGTTAACGGGTTTGGTCGACCGGTTCAACCGAAAGATGCCACCAATTTTTCGCAATGAGTAGGAGTGATCAACGACGTCGTCGGAAGTGATATTAACTTCGACGATCTCGGTAATATCAGGGTTGCCTCCAAAACAACAATCCCCGAAGTCACCGACCATGATGAAGTCCTTCAGGTTCTTGCGTTTGGCACCGGGCCGCACGTAACCTTTCAAAAACACTCGCTGACCGTCCATCGCGATCGCTTTTTCTGAAAAAGGCAGCGCGGTGCGTTTGTTGTTTCTCAAATCCCAGAAATTGATCCGAGTGTAACCGTCTGGGACTTCCGTCGCGTAAACATAGGAGTGGAGTGCAACCGAGCCGACAAACAACACTGCCCCCAGTCCCAAGCCAATCTTGGCGAAGTTCAGCCCCAACAGTTCATCTGGCATTCGTTTGATGGCAACCAGGGCCACAATCCCGAATCCGACAGCCAGCAACGGCAGGATGACGAAAGCGGTGGCCATAAATGAGGCCAACCCCAAAACAGCAAACACGCAGCTGGCAATCGCGGCTTTGCTGACAGACCGATACTCCAGATGTTGGTCTGGTTCGGGTGAAGTCCAGGCAGTGTCGTTTTGAGAATCCGACATATTTTCCGGTTCAGTTTGTACAACGCTCATGATTACAGTTTACGAAAATCGACTTGAGAATCAAATCGTCAACAGCTGGACGTTAAGTCTGTACGCAGCAAGTTGCGGCAGGTTTGACCGAAAAATCCGAATTTGACTGGAAAAACTTAACTAGATGTTTCGCATTTTTGGAAGCCCGACGCGTAAGCGAGGGAAAAACACGGACCGGTGAAGCCCTCGCTCACGCATCGGGTTTCCATTTCCAAGCACGAACTGCACTACTGTAACTGGTAAGCTCGCACAACGATTTCAGTTGTAACGCAAGCCAGATATTAATCTTTCAACAAAAAGATGCCTTCGATTTCGACCGCAACGCCCAGAGGCAACGAAGACACCCCCACGGCACTGCGTGTGCCGACGCCGTGATCGTCGCCAAAGACGTCTTTCATCAGTTCACTGCAGCCATTAATGACAGCCGGCTGAGCCGTAAATTGGCTATCGCAGTTCACCATTCCCAGCAATTTGACGACTTGCTCAATTCGGTCCAGACTGCCCAGGTGTTGACGCAAGGTAGCCAACATTGCCAAGCCGGCTTGGCGGGCCGCGCGGTAGCCAAATTCCTGATCGACATCCTGTCCGACACAGCCTTTCATCAGTTCACCGTCCGGCAGCACGGGCAAATGACCGGAGGTATAGCAGATGTTGCCGATCGTTAACGCCGGTTTGTAAACGGCCACCGCTGATGGAGGTGAGGGTAGTTCCAGCTGTAGTTCCTGGAGTCGTTGTTCAGCAGTCATCAGTCGGATTTCTTCTCACTTTCCTGGTCGGATTTGGATTTTGGATCTGACCGTTTATTCACAAACTGCATCAGGTCGGAAAACGATTTCATAGGTGCATCACCGCTTAACATTTCATCGGTGATCGGACGGGGTTTGGGGGCCGGCCGCGAGCGACGCTTGGAATGGCCACCTCCCCCGCTTCGAGGTGACTTTCCTCCCCGGCGTTCGTACTTGCCCGGCTTGCGGTCGCCGGAGCCTCTGGGAGCCTTGGGTTGGGCACCGCCGTCGCGGGATTTTTTCGGTCGACGACGCGCTGGCTTGCTGGTCCCCGGTCGGACCGCCGTCAGTTTGACCCGACGTCGATTGGATTCGATTTCAGTCACCCAGACTTTGATCACGTCACCGACTGAAAAATTCTGATGGGGGTCGGCAATATAGTGGTTGGACAGTTGGCTGACATGCACCAACGAACTTTCCCCCAGTCCAATGTCAACGAACACGCCAAAATCGACGACGTTGACGATCTCCGCAGACAGTTCCATGTCTTTCTGCAGGTCCTCGATCTTGACGATCCCAGACCGAAACAATGGTTTGTGCGACTTGTCTCGCGGATCCCAAGCCGGTCGTTTCAGGCTCAGCAAAACGTCTTTCACCAACAACCGACCGCAACCATGTCGCTTGGCAATTTCGTCGATATTCAGATCAGCCATCCGTTTGACGATCGCTTTGCGCTGCTGGTCAAATTCCCGCCGGGTCATACGATGATCATCAGACGACTGGTCCTGGTCGTCCGAATCAGCGTCGGCAGACGGCTCACCGGCTTCTGTCGTGGCGGACTGATCTACAACCGGTGCATCCTCCTGGGTGACAGGATTGTCGTCCACCGCGGGTGATTCTGAATCGTTGTCGGTGACTGCCGTGCTGGCTTCGGGAGTTTCGTCTGCCGATGCCTGGTCAGTCTGTGGTTCGGGTTTCTGTTCCAACGGCTCGGTTGCGACCGATTCCTCTTTGCGTGGTTGCATCAACCAGCGGGGAAAGATGTCATCGACGGTTGCTTCGACTTGTTCGAGGATATCTTTGGCAATCGGATAGCTCTCGGGGTGAATGCTGGTCGCGTCCAACGCATCCTCACCGCCATGAATTCGCAGGAAACCGGCTGCCTGGACGTAAGTCGCATCGCCGACACCATTGACATTCTTGATTTCCTCGCGCCGATTGAAACGGCCGTGCTGGTCCCGATATTCAATCATGCGTCTGGCCGTCAGCGCATTCAAACCAGAAACGTGTTTCAGCAGGGAAGCGCTGGCCGTATTGATATCGACACCGACGCGGTTGACGCACGATTGAACAACTTCATCCAGCGAGTCGGCCAGATGCTTGGATTTAATATCGTGTTGATACATGCCCACGCCAATGTTGGCCGGGGCGGTTTTGACCAGTTCAGAAAGCGGATCCTGCAGACGACGCCCAATCGAAATCGCGCTGCGCACTGCTGGTGACTGGTCGGGGAGTTCTTCGCGCCCAATTTCGCTGGTCGAATAATTGCTGGTGCCGGCTTCGTTGATAATGATGTATTGGGCTTGCCGCTGGTCTTTGATAGCGGCCAGTGCATCGGACACCATCTGTTCAACCTGTCGGCAGCCGGTGCCGTTTCCAATCGCGATCAAGTCAACTTTGTGTTGCACGATCCAGTCTGAAATCCTTTGGCGGCTGTCGTCACGGCGCTGTTGGTTACCGACGACAAACAGGTGTCCGGAATCGATCAGTCGACCAAACGGGTCCAGGATTGCAGCGGTGCACCCCCGCTTGAACCCCGGATCGATCGCCAGAACAACGCGATTACGGTTAGGCGATTGCAGCAACAGGTTTTTCAGATTTCTGGCAAACACTTCCACCGCATGAGATTCGGCGGCCTCGGTCAACTCGCGGCGAATCTCGCGTTCGATACTGGGCAGAATCGAACGCGTCAGCGAATCGACGGCACACTTTTTCAGGAACTCTTCCGAAGGGTGGCCAGATGGAACGAGTTTCTCAAACGCCAGCTGGTGAACTTTTTCCTGATCGAACTTGACTTTGACTCGCAGCTTTCCCGCTCGTTCACCGCGATTAATTGCCAGGATTTGATGATGGGCCAGTTTGCCCAACGGCTGCTCGAAGTCGTGGAAGTCTTTGAAAGGGTCAGGACTCTTCTTTTTCTTTTTCCGCTTCTTTTTCTTTTTTGGTTTGGTTTCGGCAGCTGACGGTTGTGTGTCGCTGTCATTGGTTGGTTCCGGGTTTTGACCGGCAGCCTGGGGCGCTGAAGTCACCTCACTTCGCTGTTGCTCTGTTGCGTTGGAGGTTGGCTGTTCAGGCTCGTTCGAAGTCGAAGTTTCCGCAACGGCTGAATCAACGGAAGTTTGCGGAGTGTCGTTAGAGCCTGGTTCCGGTTGACTAGTCGCGGCGTCTGCTGTTTCGTCCGTCGTTTGACCGACGACAGGCGAACCAACAGCGGGGGAATTAACGGATGGCGCCGTAGTGATGGATTCCGTTTGGGTATGCTTTTGGGATTGCGTTTCGGAGTCGGATTCAGCGGCGGGAGCGGGGTCGCTGGTCGGCGGAGTTTCCGATTGCTCGGGAGAATTGCCCGTTTCCTGGTCGGCGCTTGAATTCTGCTGGGCTGGTGTCGCGTTGACCGAGTCGCTGGCCTCACCTGGTTGCTCGGGGGCCTTGTCGGCGGACCCGACCGCCTGTTCAATCTGGTGCGACGTCAGCTTGCCGGTTGCCCGCACGAGCTGTCGCAATTCCTGTCGTAACGATTCGTTTTCGGAGTAGCTTTCGGCGATCAGATCGCTGACGCCTTTGATCACATCATCGACTGAATTGAGTCCTTTGTCGACTCGCACAAAGTCGGTGGCACGGGTTGCCAAGTCCAACTCAGGTGAGGTGTTTTCCAGAATGTCTTCGGCCAGCGGAGCCAGGCCTTGCTGGCGTGCCAGCGAAGCGCGCGACTGTTTCCTGGTTTTGAAAGGCTGATACAGCTCTTCCAGGTCGCGACTGGTGGTCGCCTTGTCGATCAATCCTTTGAGTGAATCCGTCAATTCACCCTGCGCGTCAATTGATTTGAGAACAAACGTTTTTCGTTCGCCGAGCGCGCGTAATTGATTGGCCTGGTTACGAATGGCCAGAATCTGGTCTTCGTGCAATCCTCCCGTTTCGTCTTTGCGAAAGCGCGTAATAAAGGGGATCGTGTTCCCCGCATCCAGCAGCGCAAGTGCTGACTCAACCTGTTGGGGAGCGATCTTCAGGTCTCGCGCGATAACCGAAACGTCAATTTTGATGGGATCCATCTTGGGATGATCCGTGGTTTATACAGGCTTGGCCAGCCGCAGTTGGGCTACGCTCATGAGTCAGGCGGGCTCCTGATTCACCGTTTCCGACAACTGACCCTGAAGCAGGTTCGGGTTGCACCGGAATTAAGGGTGATACAGCAAAAACCACCTATGTGTCGACAGGCTTCAGTTTATCACGAGTGCAACAAAGAAAAACGGGGCTTTGCAGCGGTTCAACGAATTATTACCCGTTGGCCAAATCGCAATTGGGGTCGTTTGGACCTCAGAAAAATGCCACCCACGGACATCGCTACAGATTTTGAAAAATGAGTTCGAGTCCGATAAAGCTCAACCTATTTTTAGCTATCCGTTCGCCTTTTTGAAAATGTTGAAAAATCGCCATGCAGCCTTCCAATCCCGCTGCCACTCAATGTTTTGGCACTCGTGCCTCACACCCCCAGCAACCGCAAGGGGAAACGAATGCAACTCCTGCCCAAACCCGGTCAGGAAGCAATGTTTCTCCCAACTCTCCCGACAGTCGCTGGATCGACCGTCGCGTTGAGCAATACGTTGTCCGACAATTATTGGGCTGCGGTGGCATGGGAGAGGTTTACTTGGCCGAACATCGCTGGCTTGACATTCCCGTCGCGATCAAGATCCTGCGGCCCGCATTCGGGCAAGATGCAGTGGCTGTCGAGCGTTTTCACCGCGAGGCTCGCCTTGCCGCCAAGCTGAATCACCCGAATATCGTACGAGCTATTGACGGCGGGACAGTCGAAGACACCTGTTACCTGGTTACCGAATACCTGGACGGGTTTGATCTTGAACAACTCGTTCAGCAAACCGGTCCCCTGCCGCCAGCACAGGCGTGTTGGATCATTTGCCAGATGGCCGATGCATTGCAGCATGCGCATGAGCATCAGTTGATCCACCGCGACATCAAACCCCAAAACGCGATGCTGCTAAAAAACGGCTCCGTCAAACTGCTGGACCTGGGGCTGGCGCGAGCCCAGTGGACGGACGCTGCCACGCAGATGACGGCTACCGGTCAATTCATGGGCACCGTTGATTACGTTTCTCCCGAACAGGCACTGGACACGAGTGCGATTGACCATCGAGCAGACATTTACAGTCTCGGTTGCACCATGTATTTCCTGCTGACCGGCCGTCCTCCATTTGCCGGCGCGGGATTTGAATCGGTCGTCAGCAAGATTTTGGCTCACACTGACGAGACACCCGAATCGATCGCGTTTCTGTGTCGCGGCTTGCCGCGCGACGTGATTCGCGTATTGGAATCAATGATGGCCAAAGACCCCGAAGATCGCATCCAGTCCGCCGCTAAAGTGAGCAAGCTGTTGCAACCGTTTGCCGCCCCGATTGACGCGGGTTCAAACCTGCCATCGCTTGGCTCATCAACCTCGGCGACCACGCCCCGCAACAAAGATCTGCTCGAACGAGTTGGCGACACGTTTTTCAAAACCGTGTGGCTGGTGTTGCGAACACTGCTGACGATCAGCGGTATCATCGAGCGAGTTGAAATCCCGGGACCGACGCGGATTGCCACCAAACCAAAATACCGGCGTCAGGTCAGCATCAAGGGGCTGATGACCTGGGCTGCGTTGATAATTGTCGGTTACGTGATCTTCAGCAACATCGAGATTGTTGAAGTTGGTCCGCCTCCGGGAACCAACCCCGGACCCTATTATCAGCAATTCTGACTTGCTTTCGAAAATCACTGAACAAACAATTGGCTTGGCTATTCAGCTTTGCCTGGCTTCAACCCCCGAAACCGTTATGAAAAACTGGGACGCAACGATCCAAACCGATTCCAAGCATCCAACTCCTTGCGGCGTTGCCAAGCATGGTTGTCTGGTCAAAATTCATCCGTTGGATCTGGACAATAAGATGGTCCGGTTGACGCAACGCAAAACCACGCTTGGTCGCGAACCAAGCAATGATTTGTTTTGTGATGATTCCTCCATCTCGCGGCAACATGCCAGCATTCTCAAAGATGAGCAGGGGTTCATGATCGAGGACCAGGGGAGTACCAACGGCACATTCCTTAATGGCGAACAGATCGATCAACGACGGCTGAACGACGGAGATCAGATTCAGGTTGGCAATCATATTTTCAAGTTTCTGGCCGGGGATTCGATTGAATCCCAGTACCACGAAACGATGTATTCGATGATGACCAAAGACGGATTGACCAACGTTTACAACAAACGGTACCTCGTTGATGCCTTGTCGCGGGAACTGGAGCGAGCCAAATCGTTCGGTCGTCCGTTTTCGTTTGTGATCATGGACATTGACTACTTCAAAAACTTCAACGACACCTACGGCCATTTGGCTGGCGACGAGGTTTTGCAGGAATTCGCCCGTCGGAATCAGGCATTGTGTGGTCCGAACCAGGTCTTTGCCCGCTTTGGCGGCGAAGAATTTGCCATGCTGTTGATTGAAACCAAGCTGGACGACGCCGCCCAGATCGCCGAACAGGCTCGAGCCACTGTGGCTGGCCAGCCATTTCATTGTTGTGCCGGGGATCTGAACGTGACTGCCAGCTTCGGGGTCGCCCAATATGACGCTCAACGGCACGCGAATTTTTCAGAATTGATCGAAGAAGCGGATCGGCGACTGTATTTGGCGAAAGAAAACGGTCGAAATCAAGTCTGTTGCCGCGAAAAAAACGATCAGGAAACTCGTTAAAACTCAGGCAATTCCCGACCGCGACCGAGCGGATCGGTTGGCAATTGCGGGGAAACGTGTTAAACCTGCAAATCGACGGGGCCGACGGCTCCACTTGATGGACACCGGGAATATCGTTCGTGGATGGGCTGGATTCGGAAACGCATTCGATGGCAGAGGCTTCGATCGATCCAATTAAGGATTTTGAGCAGATTGGTCGCCAGTCAGCCGCCACATGGTGGGCTTCGTTGTTGGGCCCCATTCTGGCCACCGCAGCGGTGCTGGCGGTGGTGTATGCCATTCAGGGGTGGGATGTTGCAGCCAGTTACGTGGCGGCAGCCGCCACGGCGTTTTTCCTGACCGGGCGATTCGTCATCTTGCTGGGCCGAGGCGAGGCCCAACCGGAATCTCATTACGGTAACTTTACCGAATATCTCGACGCGCAAAACTTGTTTGCGATGCTGACCTGGATGGATGTGATGGTCGCGATTTTTGTGGCGTTCCATATGGCTGTCCTGTTCAAAATCCCCTGGGCAGGAGGCAAACTGCAGGAACTTGTTTCCGATGGTCGGTTCATTTTGAACAAACAGCCCTGGATCCGACGGGCTGCGTTCCTGGGCTTGGTCGTATTCGTGATCTTTCCAACCTCGACGACGGGCAGTATCGGGGGAACCATCTTTGGCCGTTTGTTGGGCATGAATCGTTTGCGAGTCATCGCGGCGATCATGTTTGGCAGCGTCCTGGGCAATGGCTTGATGTTGCTGTTTGCCGAACAACTAAATCGTCATCTGAAGAATGACAGCCTCGCCCTGCGGATCACCGGTGTCGCGATCATGTGCGTGGCGCTGTTTTTGTTTGAACGCAAAATCAAAAGCCTCAAAGCCCGCTACCTCGCCGAAGAAGAAGCCGCTCGCCAGGCGAATGATGACGATGGTGAATCGGCATGAGCCAAGCTGCCTGGCGACGATTGAGAAAATCGGTAATCGAATGCCAGCAGTGTCCTCGCCTGGCCGAATACGTGCGTGATGTCGCCGCCACGAAGCGTAAGGCCTATCACGATCAGACCTACTGGGGGCAGCCAGTCCCGGATTTTGGTGGCCCGAATCGATCTCTGCTGGTCGTAGGCTTGGCTCCCGGCGCCCATGGTGCCAACCGAACTGGGCGAATGTTTACCGGTGACCGGAGCGGTGACTGGTTGTACCGGGCCATGCACCGATTCGGTTTCGCTAACCAACCCACCTCGCAACATCGCCGGGACGGTCTGCAGTTGATCGACGCGACCATCACCAACGTGGCCCGCTGTGCCCCCCCAGGCAATCGACCAACGACCGAAGAGTTGAATTGCTGCGAGACATTTTTTCTCGAAACCATGAAACTGGTCGCCCCAGTCGCGATCGTAGCATTGGGGCAATTGGCATGGAATCGTTCCATCGCCGCGGCGGTGCAGTTGGGATGGTATACCAAGCCGCGAAAACGACCACAGTTTGGGCACCAGGAGACCGTTGAGTTCGACGACCAACGAGTGCTGATCGGAAGCTACCATCCCAGCCCGCA
>CAZJEK010000137.1:10206-13615 GCA_964545005.1 uncultured Pirellulaceae bacterium | reverse complement strand
CTTTGGACAAATGGGTTCGGCGTCGGATTCGGGCTTGCTACTGGAAACAGTGGTACCGGGTCCGCACGCGGATCAAGAAACTCATTAAGCTGGGGATGCCTCGCGACGAGGCGATCAGCCACGGCTGTAGCGGAAGGGGCCCCTGGGTGATGTCCAAAAGTGCCGCGATGCATATCGCGCTTGGCGTGGACTATCTCCAGGAACAGGGATTGGTCAGTCTTGAGGCGATCTGGAGCAAGTTTGCTTCCAGGAAAAGAACCGCCGGATGCGGACCCGCATGTCCGGTGGTGTGAGAGGGGTCCGTCGCGAGACGGCCCCTATCTCGATCATGGTTATTTGGCGACTACCTGTACGGGAACGGCGACCAGTTCGAGTTTTCCAAATCAGATTTGAAGTAGGAGTATAGCAGGTTGAGTACCGTACCGCATTTGTGAAAAGAACAATCATCATGACAGAATGCAAATGCATCATCTCCATCCGCAACCAGATAGTCACCCGTATCAGTCCTATAAAATGCGAGTAATTCGGCAAGGTTTGAAACAGTTGCATTTTCAATTGGATAGCTCGACTCGAAGTCAAAAAACAGATCTGGGAACGAAACGAATTTGGACGTCATGAACGCGTCGGCCGATTCGATGATTCCATTCGTTACTCGGTAAAGTTCGTTCAATGGATGCGGCAACCGGTTAACCGGAGACTCTGCATTCGGCAACCGCACAAAACGTTGTCGATTGTCGCGAGTGCAACAGATCGTCAATTCATGCTGAATATTCCCGAAGAAGTTGGCGTAATGAACGATGAGACCAAAACGTTCCGATTCAGCCAGTTCGTTTAGCCAACTGGAAAGCATCTCAAATGAGGTGTTTCCCGCTAACGACGTCAACACGCCTACTGGGTCGTCCAGAAATGTCCGATACGTTGCGTCAATCAGGTCGCGATAGCCTTCCGGGATGCTATCGAACGCAACGCCGACAGGGACATAGAGGGAGTCGCCATCGTTCGAGTTTCGGAATTGTTTCACTGAAAGCTCTGCCACTGGCAATCCAAATAACGACCGGCATCACCGGGCGGGGAGAGTAAAGGTGTCCATTTCAAAATCGGGCGCAAGCCCCGCTCCGTGTGAATGCCGTGGTTATCCAGCCATTCCGGTTTTTTACATTGGGCAGTCGCAGTTCTGGGATCTATCTAAGTCACCCAAGTTGTTGATGATCAACATAACAGAGTTTTCAATGTGTCGGATGCTGTGAACAACCTCGTTGGCGTAGTTGGTTACGTATTCAGGATGCAAGTCATAGTTGAAATAGTCGAAATCATTTGGGATACCGAAGTGTCGGATTCGATATTGCCACGGCTCGCTTGGAGCATTAAGCGTGGACATACCCGTTTCGGGATTAATCTTGAATGGTGTGATCGAAAGCCAGCACTTGAGACCTGATCTGGCAGGCGTTCGACATGCCAAGCGATTCCCGGTGTGAAGCAATTGGATTTGCTCGTCGGTGAGGTTCATGAGGACAACGCGTTGTGGACCTACAAGCTGGATAACGACGGCGGTAACGGGGCCGCCGCCAATGCACTATGATTTCAATTTCCGCGCCATCGGCGGCTCCCGTTCACCGCTTTGTTCTGTCGCGACTTCGGATGATTCCATTGTGCAGTCTTCGTCTCTGTTGACGTGGTCGAGTTCCCATGTTCGAAGCCTTCGAAACGAAGCAATCAAACCATGGCGAAAGGCATGTGCAATTGCGTATGCTCCTACGAAAGCGACACCGACGTCGATTGCCAACATCTCATAGTACCAGTTCTCGTGCCATGAGAAACCGCCACGTTCGAAGAAGACAAACGGGAAACCGATCTGCTCCATGCCATCCGTTCCCCAGGCACGCCATGTAAGCCAAAGTCGGAACAAGTTAAGGCCAACCATAATTGCCAGGCCCAAGGCAAATCGTTGTAGCCAAGTCGTCCGCTTTGCATTGATCGTACCAAAGCGATTGGGCTGTTTTGGGGATTCGTATGGATTGGACATCGCAAATGCTCGAAGGGCCTCAGCGACATAACGTCACGCGTCACCCGGTACGCGCGGAAGACTTACCATTTCAAAAACGCCGACTCGCGTACTCGGTTGCACCGATGGTTCAAGAAAGCCGCTGCGCGGCGTAGTTCTCGAACAGTTTCAGTGTACCACGAAGCTAATAGGCAATGACTATTTTTTGATTTTGAGGTGAACAAAAACCAGGTCAAACAAATCTCGAGCTTCCGTTTCAAAGTCAAGGCCTCGGCATTCGGCAAGGGCCTTTAATCGCCTGAATGCCGTCGGCTCCATCGCGTAGCTCCCACCAGAACAGCCGAAGTCGGCGAGCACGTCCTCAAGTGAAACCTCACGCACTTCGTAGTCCTCGCGGTCGCCCATGCAGTTAAGCGAAAACTGATGAGCTGCCCCAACTGTGGTAGCAATGAAACATTCGTTTTCGACATACTCAAAACACTCTTGAAATCGATCAAACACTGAATAGCCGACTAACGCGAGTTCATCTTTCAAAACTATCTCCTAAACGGCAATGGAATAATTGACATCAAATACTGGGCTGCCATCCTGTTGAGCCCATGATTGTATCGTCAGCCAGCAGTCACGACTCCAACGGTGTCGCCAGCCAGCCGAGGCCCGCGGTTGCCGATGCACCGAGCACTCCATCCAACCCGACCGTGGCTGACGCCTTGCGACGGTTTGTTCCGGACTACCTGGCCAAGTACCAACACCGGATGCCGCCTCATCACCGTAAAGTGCTGGGGCTGCTGATTCGCTGTCGAACGGGTGGGCTGGGGAATCTGATCTACCGCTGCCAAGGTTGTCAGTCCAAACATTGGGTGGGACGGTCCTGCAGTAATCGACACTGCGCCAACTGCCAAGTCGAAAAGACTCAGCAGTGGCTCGCCAAGCAGACCGATAAGCTGCTGCCGGTGCAACACTTTGTCGTCACGTTTACCGTTCCCAGGAACTGCGGCCACTGCTGCGCGCCAATCCGGAAGTTGGCTACAAAGCAATCTTCGACGCCGGCGCCGAGACGATTCGCCAGCTTTTGGACAAACCCAAAAATCTGGGCAGCGACAAGCTGGGCTTCTTCGGCGTGCTGCACACCTGGGGGCGAGACTTGAAGGACTACCATCCGCACGTGCACTTCGTGGTGCCCGGCGGCGGAGTCGGGTCAATGCCAAAGGCGGGTTTTCGAGCGTGATGGATTTCGTGGTGGCGGATTTCTGTTTCAGGAGAATGTTAGCTGAGAGCATCGCGAAACGCGCACACCTGTCGGGAACACGATGGATCGTGAAGAGGTAGTTTGGACGGATAAGGATGGCGATGGCTGCTCGGTAAGTCGCCGGTGTTGCGGATAAACGTCGAGATCGAACGCATGCG
>CAZJEK010000137.1:8325-10106 GCA_964545005.1 uncultured Pirellulaceae bacterium | reverse complement strand
GGCTGCTCGGTAAGTCGCCGGTGTTGCGGATAAACGTCGAGATCGAACGCATGCGATGAAGTCGAGACGACTCGCGGGGGACGCGGCGGGTTCTCGATCGCACGGAAAAACTCCATCCGGATCCAGCGGACAGCTTGCCATTTTCCGGGTTGGGCAGGTATCATGCGTGATTGAAACTGCAGCTATCTCAATGAATCATCTCTCTGACACTGCCGTGTTGACCGAATACCCGCCATTTCGGCCCAAGCGTTTTATGAAATCGTCTCACGCCCAGACACTGGGCGCGTTTGTGCTGCGCGGTAAACAAGGCAACTACCGAGGGACCCGACATACCGTTCGGCTCCATGACGGCGACCAGTTGGTGGTCCATGACGACCAACCTGCCAACTGGATCACCGGCGATCGAATCACGATCCTGTTCCACGGCCTGTGCGGTTGTCATCTGGCACCTTACGTGGTGCGAACAGCCGAAAAGTTAAATCGAATGGGTATTCGAACCGTCCGCGTTGACATGCGGGGTTTCGGCGATAGCACGTTGGTTTCCAAATCCCACTTGCACGGTGGCTGTTCGTGGGACGCCGAAGCGGTGATTGAATTCGTCAATCGGCTCAGCCCCCTCTCACCGATTTCATTGGTCGGGTTTTCGATCGGTGGCAACATCATCCTCAGGACGCTGGGCAAATGGGGCGACCAGCCTCGAGGACAGGTTGATTCCGCGATTGCGGTGTGCCCGCCGATCGACCTGGTCCACTGCGCTTCCAACTTGCGGCAGCGTGGCAATCGGATTTACGAAAACTACTTCGTCAAGCGAATGTCCGAACAACTGACTCTGCGACGACGCCAGGTCACCGGGTTGGTCGACAATGGCTTGAAACCTCTGCCCGACCGCCTGATTCATTTTGACGATCAATTTACCGCTCAGGTCTGGGGCTACCCCAGTGCGATTGACTATTACGAGGACGCCAGCTCGGCACCCTGGCTGTCGTCGGTTTCTGTCCCCACCGTCATTTTGACTTCTCAGGACGATCCGGTCGTACCATTTTCGATGTTTCAGAAAGCCGAACTGTCCAGCTATATCGATGTGGTTGCCCCCCGTCACGGAGGCCACCTCGGTTTTCTGGCAACTGGCAAAAGTGATCCGGACCGCCACTGGATGGATTGGCGCATCTGCCAATGGATCTCTGGCCTGGACGATGTCGGTGAACCACTGCGAACGCGGCAATGGCAGCCGCGCCGCCAGCTACGCGATCGCTCAAAAACCTCCAGCCAGGTAGGCTCTCGATGAGTGCGACGCCAGATCAAACGCGAGTTGGTTGGGTTGGCACCGGTGTCATGGGCCACAGCATGTGCCGGTTACTGCAGCAGGCTGGCTATCGGATCAACGTCTTCAGTCGCACGCGGTCGAAAGCCGATGACTTGATCGCCGCTGGGGCCAACTGGTGCGAATCTCCCGCGATGGTGGCTGCGGCCAGCGATATTGTGTTTGCCATCGTCGGCATGCCGGCGGATGTGGAAGAAGTATTTCTGGGAACCAACGGAATCCTGGCCGGTTCACTACCCGGAATGGTGGTCGTTGACATGACCACCAGCCAGCCGGACCTGGCAGAGAAAATTGCTGCAGCCGCAACCCAAGTCGACGTCGCGGCGATCGATGCCCCTGTTTCTGGCGGCGATGTTGGCGCGCGAAACGGAACCCTGTCGATCATGATTGGCGGTCCCGGCGATGCCGTCGATGATGACGTTGTCGTGCTCGATTTTTGTGTATTTTTGTTTGTGCACAC
>CAZJEK010000137.1:698-8315 GCA_964545005.1 uncultured Pirellulaceae bacterium | reverse complement strand
GCGATGCCGTCGACGTCGCACGCCCCTGTTTCGAAGTGATGGGGCAGACGATCGTTCACCAGGGCCCAGCCGGTTCTGGCCAGCATGCGAAAATGGTCAATCAGATTCTCGTTGGTGCGGGAATGATTGGCGTCTGTGAGTCGTTGCTTTATGCTCAAGCGTCCGGCTTGGATCTGGAAACCGTGTTGCGATCGGTCAGTAGCGGCGCGGCTGGCAGCTGGGCCCTGACAAACTTGGCTCCGCGAATAATTGCCAATAATTTTGACCCTGGTTTCTTTGTCGAACACTTTGTCAAAGATCTGGGAATCGCCTTGGAAGAAGCCCACCGAATGGACTTGAAATTGCCGGGCCTGGAACTGGCGAGCGAACTTTATCGGCGAGTCCAGGAAAATGGCCGTGGCAAGCTGGGGACCCAGGCGTTGCAATTAACGCTGGCTGAGATGTCAGGTCGGAATTGGAACGCAACGGGATAGTTCTTCTCGAGGCGTGTTGTGGTTCGACAACCGGTTAGTGAAAACGTTCTGTTCCAAGTGTGTCGTGCTGGTGGGCCCTGAGTGGAGTTTAAGTGTAGGCTTGGGTTTAACTTGAAGTTGAGGGGGCGAAATTGCACGAATGCAGATTTTGCCTGGAAATGGCGCCGGATTTCCAAGTCCCTGTCAATTCCTGGCGATAGCCTTATCGGAAAACTGATACCTGACCAGAAACCATCGATTGTCGAGCGATTGGGATTTGTCGAGCAGGTAGTGTTCACCCAAACCGCTCCAAAAAGACTCCGGTTTGGTGCCTTCCGGGTGCCATTCCAGCCAATCGCCCCGTTCGGCTCCTACCAACTCGAATCGAACGACGTTCCGGCCTCCCTCCACGACACCGAACGTCGTTGAGCCGGTTTGCAGCTCTGGCAAGGTCAGCAAAATCAAAGTTCGCGGACTGCTGGCTGGATATGCCATGAACGGGCCAATCGGCTCTCGCTCACCATCGCCGCTGGGCCAGTCCTGGTTCAAGTTTTCGGCAATCGGTGCCAGCTCTCGCACGAATCGATTGAGCCGGTAACGTTTGCCGACCCAGGCAACGTCTTCCCAATGCAGCGCCAACGCCAACCAGATCGCGACCATCGAAGTTGCCAGCAGCCAGCTGGCTATCGATCGTTGCCAACGACTTCCTATCGCCAACCCGGCAAACATCAGCAGATTTGATACCAGAGCAATGACGGCAATCGCGATCGTCGTCGTGTTTCTGAGTTTCAGCCACCACCAATCTCCCATGTCTCGCAGCAGCAGGTCATCACCAGACTGGAAAGCGTGATAACGCCACCAATCGACCGAGGCTTCAAATCGGGCATCCAGAAAAATCCAACCTGCGATCCCGGCAGCCAATGCCACGTTGACTAACCAAAGAAGCGAAACGAGCGACCGTCTGGTTGTGGACTCAGGATCGAAAGGCATGTCGGTTCTCAACGATTCAGCTATTTTCTATCCGAATCGGGTTGGCAATACGACAGCGCCAGCAGTGCAAAGCTGGTCGATAAATTGGGGTCGTTCTCGAACCAGCGTTGGTTGTCGTTGGTCCACGAACCATCTTTGTTTTGCCGCGAGGCAAGTTCTCGAACCAGGTCGGACTTCCAGTCGTGTTGCTGCCCGTCCTGGCCTGTTACCTGTGTGACACCAGCGGCGTTTAAGGCCGATCCGAACGTGTGATAATAGTAATACAATCCGGCTGACCCCATCCCCGGGTTTTCGGCCACCGAGTAGGTATTTGAAATCCACTTGTTAGCGGCAACGACGCGCGGGTCGGACTTTTTCAAACCTGCGTAAATCATGCTCTTCAAACCCGAGTAGGTCATCGAACCATAACTGCGCAATCCGCCGTTGGCAGTGAACCGATCGGTGTCTTTGCTGGGATCTACTGATTCGGTCGGAACATCGTAATAGAAACCGCCGTCATTAACCAACGCGGCGAACGGGGTGTCATTGCCGTGCCCTTTCAGATTTTGGCAACGGGACAGAAACGCCATTGCCTTTTGTATTGACGGATCGCTGGCTTCGCCGCCGGCAGCACGAATGGCTTCCACAAAGTAGGCGGTATTGCTCAAGTCAGGTCGACCCGATCCTCCGTAACCGACGCCACCGTACCAGGGATCGTCGGGCTGCCGACGGCCGTCACCGGATTGAAGTCCCGTCAAAAACTGTTTGGCATTTGCCAACAGCTGTTTGTATTTGCCGCTCTGGTTGGCTTCAGAAAAGGCAACCACGGCCACGCAAGTTTCATAGTTCTTTAACCGGCCGCCGCCGTAGATGCCACCATCGGGTTTGACAAATGCTTCCAACGCTTTCAACCCTTTGGCAACCATGGGGTCATCGACTGACTTGCCATTGCGAATCGCAGCCGTGACGGCCAGCGCGGTGATCCCCGCGCCGGCACGGGGAGTGAACGATCCATCGTCGCCCTGTCCTTGATCGGCAAGGAATTCCAGTCCTCGTTGAATGGTCTGTTGCCGCAGTGCTTCGACGTCCGCACCTTGAGCAGCTGTTTGCTGTGCGTGGGAGGTCAACGGCCAACCGAAAACCGTGAAGGCGATCAAAACGGCAATCCTTGTCTGGCAACATCCTGGAACAAGCAATCTCACAAAGACACTCCAATTCTGAAAACATCGATCGAGACCACGAAGTCGCAAGTGCATTCCTGAAAGGAGAGCAAAGGTTGTGCCGTTTAAGACGAGCGTCTATTTGAAGGCGACTGGCTTCAACAAATCATGTCGGCTGTTGTTCGATTCGACAGGTGTCAATTGAAATGACAATCCACATTCCGAGTATGAGGCCGTCGTGTATCCCGTGGGATCATTTTTCAGCCAGCGTTACACCAGCACCCGGGAAGGGGCAAACGGTTCCAGCGGAAACCTGGTGCTGTGGCCTTCGACCAGATCAGCCATGACGACGGCCGTTCCGGTCGAAAGCTGCAACCCACCTTTAAAATGGCCGGCGGCTACCCAGACGTGTGACCAACCTGGCACCGCACCGAGGTAGGGAAACCCATCGTAGGTTGCCGGACGCAGGCCGGCCCAGGACTTGAGAAAGCTGGTCGCATTCAAAGCAGGAACCAGCTGCGTGGCCCAGTCGCAAATTTCGGCAACATCACTGTCCACCGGCTGGGTTTCGTCGAAGCCAACTTCTTCAATCGTTGAGCCAGCCAACACGACCCCGTCCTGCCGCGGGACAAGATACCGCGTACCTTCGTTGATCAACAATCCCGTTTTGACCCACGGCTGACGATCGGGGTCGAGTTGATACGCAACCATTTGTCCCCGCACCGGTTGCATCGGCAAGCTGCCGTCCAGACGTTTGACAAGTTGCTCGGACCAGGGCCCGGCGGCAATCACGACGTCATCGGCTTCGATCTGCTGGCCATCCATTTCGAGTCTCAGTTCATCGTATGGCGCACTGAACGCGATCGGATGTTCACACGCCACATAGTCAGTCCCGCTGGCCTGCAAGGCAGCTCGCAGCGCCCGCAAACGGCTGGGGTTGTGGAACTGAGCGGCATCCGGTTGCCAAGCCAGCAATGGCGCAGGCGAAGACTGCCATAATTCGGGAGCCAGAAAACGGAACCGTTGCTGCACTGATCCATCATTGGCATCCAATAGTTGACCATTGATTTTCTGCACTTGCCATTCATCGACGGCCCCGAACAATGAGGCGGATTCACCGGCTGTGCGAGCCAGATGCAGGCTGCCACCAACGATAAACTGGTCATCGATTCCAGTTTGCTGCCGCAACTGAGCCGACCATTGAGGATGCAGCTGGTTGCTCAGCCCCGCCAGATGTTCCATGGGATGAATCGCGGTCTCCAGATTGGCAGGGGGAATCATTCCGGCTCCTGCCCAGGATGCCGTCACTCGGTCTTTCGTTTGCGAGACGACGGTGACTGAGTGTCCTCGTTGAGTCAACTCATACGCGATGGAGAGTCCAATAATTCCGTCGCCAATGATCACGATCTGTTTCATCTGGTTCACTGGTGGAGCTTGGACAGCAAGTATTCGATCTGTTGTAATTGCAACTTGAGCGTCCCATCAAACTGGTCAGGCACTGTTTTGGCGTCGTCGATCAACCGCTGCAAATCATCGAGTTCATCAACATCTCGGAGCTTCGGCAATAACGCGTACCCCTCACCCCGAGCGTCCAGCCTGGCGATCGTCTGGGGGAACACGGTGGGCGTACTCCAGGCGATTCCTGAAAACAAATCCTCGTGAAGGACGCTGAGTCCCAGCAAATAGTACCCACCATCGAGGCTGGGGCCGAGGACGGTGGATTGATTTTCAAGCATTTCAAACGCCTGATCGATCAGTTCGGGTGTCAGTTGGGGACAGTCTGCTCCGATCAGCACGACTTTCGCCTGAGCGTCGTTGTGGAAGACCCATTGAAAAAAACGTTTCATCCGATAGCCGAGGTCCCCGTCGACTTGCGGGACCAGGCCCCAATCTGGACTCACGGCAGCCCGGAAGTCGCCCTGCTTTGAGGTTGGTGTAAACACAAGATGTCGGTGATCACCGGATTCCGATAATTGGTCTAACTGTCGCAACAGAAATGACTCGTAGATTTGACAAGCGAGACCAGGGCCAATCGAAGCAGCCAAACGTGTTTTGACGTTTCCGGGGGTCCAGAATTTCGCAAACAAGCCAAGATGTTTCACCGGGAATCCAACTGCAATTCAATCGTGGGTATAATGAATTAGTTGAGCATTTCTGTGGCCATTCATCAATCCAACCCCAGCCACTGACCAATCGTAGAGGCCAGCAACTCGATGTCCCAGCCCAGCGCAAAAAGCTTTTTGAAACTGCTGGAAATGAGCGGCATTGTCGAGAAAGAAGAACTCCGGCCGGCCATCAAATCACTCAACGACCAACGGCGTGCCTCGGGCAATAAAAGCATTTCGGTCGATGATCTGACAGACCATCTCATTGACTCAGGGCTGATCACTCCCTGGCACCGGGAAAAACTGCTCACTGGGAAATACAAAGGTTTTTTTCTGGGCAAGTACAAACTGTTGCAGCATCTCGGTTCTGGCGGGATGAGCAGTGTCTATCTGGCTCGGCATAAGATTTCGGGCCAGTTGCGAGCGATCAAAGTTTTGCCCAAGAAAAAGGTCGACGATAAAAGTTACCTGGATCGTTTCTATCTGGAAGCTCGAGCAGCAGCCAGCTTGAATCATCCCAACGTGGTGCGAATCTACGACATTTGCAACGAGGGCAAGACGCACTACATGGTGATGGAGTACGTCAAAGGCAAGGACTTGAATGAAATCGTCGCCGTCAACGGACCATTATCATTCGACACGGCAGCCAGATACTTGATGGGGGCTGCCGAGGGTTTGAAACACGCCCATGAACGTGAACTGGTTCATCGCGACATCAAGCCCGCCAACTTGCTGGTCACGGATGAACAGAAAGTCAAAATCCTGGACCTGGGGTTGGCGTTGGTCAACCAGGATGATTCTGCTTCCTTGACGGTACTGTACAACGAGCGCGTGATGGGAACCGCCGACTACCTTTCTCCTGAACAGGCGGTTGATAGTCACGACGTCGATCTGCGGGCTGACATTTATAGCCTTGGATGCACGCTGTACTTTTTGCTGACGGGACATCCTCCGTTTCCTGACGGCACCTTGGCGCAACGAATCGCCAAACATCAAACCGAACAACCACGTGACGTCCGTGAAATCCGGCGGGACTGTCCAGATGCGTTAGCGCATATCTGCAACAAGATGATGCAGAAACGGCCCGAGGATCGATATCAATCCAGCGTTGAAGTCAAGGCTGCGCTGAAACAGTTCCTGACTGGCGGCAACACGGCAACCGCGAGTTCCGCCAGTCCATCTTCGCGACCGAATTCCGGCGAAGTGCCGGTCATTCAAACCGGAGGAAGTGGGGCTGTTGCCAAGCCAACGGGAATCAATCAAGTAGCGGTGCGCCGAACCCGCAAGAAAGTTCCCTCGTGGGTTCTGCCGGTCGTCATCGGCGTCATGCTTGTCACCATGATTGGCGTCGTTGTCTTGCTGGCGATCTATCTGTAAATCTCCAATTAATTTGAATGTAGTGTCATGGATTTTCGCAAACTTAGTCGAATGCTACTGCCCATGGGAAGCGTCGTGCTGGCGGTGCTCTGGTTGTCAGTTGGCACCGTGTTCGCCCAGGACCTGACCGCTCGTGAGAAACGTGACATCAGGTCGATCAGCCGATTGATTGATCGCGCGGGAAAAGACTTCAAAAACCAACGGTTCGACGACAGTGCTCGCTGGATTAAACAGGCCATTGAGCAAACCAGGTCGCTATTGCAACAGCCGAGGGCGGAACTGGTGGAAGGGATCCAGGATGATTTTCAAAAGTTGCAAACTGCACGTCGCATGCTGACCGAACAGGGCCAGGAGCTACCCGAGCTGGGGGCAATTCCGGCAGCCATGGTTGACGGAGAAGCTGGCGACGCAATCAGCTTCAAATCCACAATCGCCCCGATATTGCTTGCCAAATGCGGCAACTGTCATGTCAATCGAAACCGGGGCCAATTCAGTGCCGCATCCCATGCCGCGCTGCTGGACAGCACCATGATCGCGACCGGAAAGCCTGACGACAGCCGCTTGATTGAGGTGATTGAAAATGGCGAAATGCCTAAAGGTGGTCTGACCGTCACGCCGGACGAATTGGCCAGCCTGAAAAACTGGATTGCTCAAGGCGCCAAATTCGATGGTGATGACCGATCGCAAAACCTGACTGCACTTACCGGCGCCCAGCCTCAACCTCGGGACCGCGACACGATGATGGTGCGTCGACCCACTGGGAAAGAAACCGTGTCCTTTGGCCTGGACGTAGCGCCAGTTTTGATTGAAAACTGCGGTCGCTGTCACCGACTACAACGCAACCCGCGTGGAAATTTCAGCATGGTCAGTTTCCGTACGCTGCTTCGCGGCGGCGATGGCGGTAACCCGATCGTACCCACGGATAGTTCCAGCAGCCATTTGATTCAGCGGCTGCGCGGCGATGGCGCGGAAGTCATGCCGCCATCAGGCAAATTGCCAGACGAAACGATCGACAAAATCGCCAAGTGGATCGACGAGGGTGCCGTGTTTGACGGCACTGATCCACAGGCTGATTTGGCCGTCGTTTCGGCGCGCGTCCGAGCGAATTCGTTGTCGCACGACGACTTGCTCAAAGATCGAAAAGAACTGGCCGGTCAAACCTGGAAACTGGTGATGGGAGACATCGAGGGCCAGTCCGTCAACAGCGACAACCTGCTGGTGTTCGGGTCGGTCAAGGATGATCGCCTGGAGGAGATTTCCAAGGTCGCCGAGGCGATGGCGCAGGAAGTCGCTGAAACCTGGAGGCTGTCCGACAACGAACCTTTGGTCAAAGGGAATGTTTCCATGTTTGTGTTTCCCCGCCGCTACGATTTTGGCGAATTCGGCCGGATGGTTGAAAAACGTGACTTCCCCAGGGAGATCAACTCTCACTGGAACTATACCATTGTGGATGCCTACATGGCCCTGCTGATGACTCGCAATCAGGAAGCCAATGAACTGGAAGTTCCGATCACCCAACAGCTGGCCGCGTTGTATCTGGCCAGCCGCTCACCG
>CAZJEK010000137.1:0-688 GCA_964545005.1 uncultured Pirellulaceae bacterium | reverse complement strand
GATACCCCGCGCTGGTTTGTGGATGGAGTTGGTTTATGGACCGCGAAAAAAGTCCACGCCCGCAACGATCAGCTCGCCGATTTGGATCAGCGTGCCGAGGCAGCAGCCAAGGAAATGACTCGAATCGATGACTTCGTGCAGAACCGGATGAACGCAGACCAGTCTGGTCTGGTCGCCTATCTGTTTATCAAGCAATTGCGATCAGGTTCGTCGGCAAAATTCAATCAGCTGATCAGCGATTTGATTGCCGGGCAGCCGTTTGATGCCAGTTTTGCCAATGCTTACGGAGCCCCGCCAGCAAACTTGCTGCGACGGTTAACCGGTGGACGTTAGTCGAGAAAGATTGAGGAATCGACTTAGGGGATACCCGACCGGGATCAGGTTATTGTGCCCAGAGGGTTTAGGGCGACCGACATCAAGCGTTTTCAGGTTTAAGTTGATGTTGAAGTTTAAGTTGAAGCTTCTCACGAATTACTTCAGCCGGAAGGCGGGATCAGATATACCGATCGATGAAGCGAGGATCCAATGGGATGTCAGCGACTTTGATATCAGCGATCAAATCCTGGTGAAGTTGTGATTGCCGATTCATCATCAGAGCGCCAATTTCGGCCCAGGAACGTTGCAAGTCGACCGAGCATTCCTGCCCCTTGAGTCGCAAGGCTGCTTCCTGGTCCAACGCCCGGGCAAC
>CAZJEK010000136.1:0-13629 GCA_964545005.1 uncultured Pirellulaceae bacterium | reverse complement strand
GCTTCTGAATCTCGATTCGGTTGTTC
Organism: uncultured Pirellulaceae bacterium; assembly: GCA_964545005.1. Classification (GTDB taxonomy): domain Bacteria; phylum Planctomycetota; class Planctomycetia; order Pirellulales; family Pirellulaceae; genus Mariniblastus. Next base: position 13,603 of record CAZJEK010000136.1, on the reverse strand, counting down.
CTCCGACCAGCTATGTTCGAATTGGAGCATCCCGAACAGATGGCGGTGCAGCCTCAAACCCGGTGTCGAACGAGGACTTCTTCAACGGGCAACTGGACGAGATCAAGTACTACGCCCGCGCGATCATTCCGTTTGAAAATCAAGCTCCAATAGCAGTCGCCGACGCTTTTGAAACTGACGAACAGGTCGAGTTGAATGGTGACGTCAGTGTCAACGACTCCGATGTAACGGGTGATGCCCTGACGTTCTTTCTCTCAGTAGATGCCGGGAATGGCACGGTCGTCTTGAATCCAGACGGTAGCTTCAGCTATACACCAGATGAAGATTTCAACGGTTCGGACACCTTCGTTTACGAAGTATCTGACGGGGCGCTGATTGACACTGCGACAGTCACGATCACAGTTAGTCCGGTCAACGATACGCCAATTGCCTTGGACGATGTAGTTTCAACTGATGAAGATGTGATGGTGACTGGTGACGTCAGCACAAACGACTCGGACATTGACGGCGACTCGCTGAACTATGCCTTGGGTGCTGCCCCCGCAAGTGGTTCGGTCGTGTTGAATACCGATGGCACGTTTAGCTACACACCAGACGACGATTTTAATGGCAGCGACAGCTTTACTTATACGGTTAGTGATGGAGCTGAGTCGGTGACGGCGACGGTGAATATCACGGTCAATGCGGTGAATGATGGACCGATTGCGGTCGATGATGTTGCGGTGACGGATGAAGATGTTTTGGTCACGGGGAATGTGAGTGCAAACGATTCGGATGTCGATGGTGATTCACTGACGTTTGCTTTGGGTGCCGGGCCTGGCAATGGATCGGTTACGTTCAACGCAGACGGCACGTTTACTTACACGCCGGATGATGATTTCAATGGCTCGGACAGCTTCACCTATTCCGTCAGTGATGGTACTGAGTCGGCCACGGCGACAGTCAACATCACGGTCAATGCGGTGAATGATGGCCCGGTCGCAGTCGATGATGTTGCGGTGACGGATGAGGATGTTTTGGTCACGTGGAATGTGAGTGCAAACGATTCGGATGTCGATGGTGATTCGCTGACGTTTGCCTTGGGTACCGGGCCTGCCAATGGATCGGTTACGTTGAACGCGAATGGCACGTTTACTTATACGCCGGATGATGACTTCAATGGCGCAGACAGTTTTACCTATTCAGTCAGCGATGGTTCCGAGTCGGCGACAGCGACGGTCAATGTTATGGTCAACCCGGTCAACGATGCACCGATTGCGGTCGATGATAGTGCCACACTGAACGAAGATACTTCCGTGGACATTTCGGTACTGGACAATGATTCGGACGTCGATGGAGATACGCTTGCCGCAAGTTTGCTGGTGCCTGCAACCAATGGCACGGTGACGGAAAACGGTGATGGAACTTTTAACTACCAGCCCGATCTCAATTTCTTCGGCACCGACTCGTTTGTCTATGTGATTGAAGACCCACAAGGCGAAGTAGGCACCGCGATCGTGACCATCACCGTCACGTCTGTCAATGATGTTCCGGTTGCCAGTGATGATTCGGGCTTCGTGAATGCGGGACAATCCGTCACGCTTGATCTCGGTGGAAACGACACCGACGTCGAGGATGGGCTGGATCTTTCTTCGATCCAGATTGTTTCTGGTCCGGCTTCGGGAATCCTGGAAGTTAACGGAGACGGTACCGTCACTTACACCAATCAGAATGCGGCCGCCACAACCGACTCCTTCGTGTACAAAATCTCGGATATCGACGGTGGAGTTTCCAATTCCGCCACGGTCGTGATCACCATCGAATCCGGGACCGACCCCGGAAGTCAGGTGAATCTCGAAAACGGAACCCTCCGCGTTCGCACGACGGATCTTGACGATGACGTTGTGGCTGAAATCGTGAACGGTCAACTGGTTTTGCAGATTAGCAATAGTTTGGGCAATGCAAGCTACGACTTTGACGTCAATCTGGTTAATGATGTTAACGTTCGGCTTCGTGACGGAAACGATACCGTCGACTTTGGAAGCCTGAATATTCCGGTTTCCGTGCGTGCAGGAGGCGGAAATGACACCGTGATTGGTGGCGGCGGAGATGATGACCTGCGTGGCGACGCTGGCGACGATAACTTGATCGGTGGCAGCGGTAACGATGAGATCCGAGGCGGCAAAGGTGCCGATGTCATTGAAGGTGGCTTGGGCAACGACACGATCTCAGGCAACTCGGGTGATGACATCATCTCCGGAGGCGAAGGGGCAGACGAGCTTCAAGGGCAATCTGGTCACGACGTCATCTTGGGTGGCGCCGGTTTTGATCGGCTGAATGGAGGTGGTGGCGACGACGAACTTCGTGGCGGCACAGGGTCTGATGTGCTCATCGGCGCCAATGGCAACGACACGATGTTAGGCGAGTCCGGGAGTGACGTGCTGTTGGCCGGAAAGGGCGCGGACATTCTAGTCGGCGGCGACGGCTTTGACTGGCTGGATGCGGGCAGTGGACGGGACATCTTGATCGGTGGTCGCGACTCGGATCTTCTGCAAGGCCGGGGTGGCGACGATATCCTGATTGCGGGCTTCACGGCGTTTGATGGCGATGTAAACGCTCTCAATCAGATTCGCGTCGAGTGGACTTCAAGCCGCAGTTATGAGGAACGCGTTCTGAATCTGAGCGGTCAAGGCAGCGGCCCCAGCGAGAATGGAACGACGTATCTTGTCCTCTCCGGCAATGACGCCACGGTGTTCGACGATGAGAGTACTGACCTCGTATTTGGCCAAGCCGGAATGGACTGGTTCTTTGCTGCCGACGAGGACATTGACGACCGTCGGCTTTCGGAAATCCTCGCCAATGATTTGGGGGATCTCTTGTGATAGATGATGGAAGTCTGACGGCGTCTGGGTAATTACAAATCTCCGCGAGCTGGAACCCCCGTCGACGCAAACGGTCCGCCGGTCGCATCCACAGTGCAGAGCGACAACATCTGACACAAATCTGACACAATGTTGCACAATTTGGTTGCAATCGTGATTCAACGCCGAACCAACGGTTACCCGGCGTTGGTCGACAATTTCGAATTAAAGACGATTCTGTCACCGGACGCTTGCCATGTGATGATCGCTCCCAGCAAAGTCCAACAAGTGCTATTGAACCTGCTGGTCAATGCCAAACAATCGATGCACGAAGGAGGAACCATCGTCCTGAAAACCTTCTTGCCCCCAACATTGAAATTCACCGACAAAGAACCAACGGTTCAATACGCGGGAATCTGCGTCGAGGATAGTGGAAGCGGCATGGACGAAGATACCCTGTCAAAAACCTTCGACCCATTTTTCACATCGAAACGCAATGGGGAAGGAACCGGACTGGGGCTGACCACGGTCAAGGACATTGTCGAAGCTCATGGCGGGTTCCTGGAAGTGACTAGTTCGATCGGCGCTGGCAGTCATTTTAGCGTTTACTTGCCGACCGCCAGCTGTCCAGAGTGAAAAGCTAAATCATCTATTGCACGCCGTTCCGTCGAAGCTTTTGGCTGGATTTTTGAGGTGGCCCCCTAAACCAGCACCACCTCATTTGACTCTTGATACCCGGTTCGGATTAACATATAGCCTGAGCGAACCAATGTTCTTGAGAATTAAGCTTGTTCGTCGTGGTGCCGAGTCGGCTGCGCTCCGTTTGTGTCCGCTAATGCCCGCTTGTTCCTATTCTTTTGAATCCCTTGCTTTGCTGCGAAAGAATAGGGGTGCTCTCCTTTTAACGCGGGGCAATCAAGGAAGAACAGACGAGCAGGTCAATCAATCTTTTGCGCTGAGAGTGCCCAGATGAAACTCGTTACTTCCAATCCTCTCGCCACTTGCTTAGGTTTGCTTTTCTTGAATTGTCTAATGGGTTCCGCCCATGGGCAAGCGCAATCTTTGATGATGAGCCGATATGCTCCGGTATGCCAAGAGCCGGTCGGCACTGGAGTCGATGCGTACTTAAGAAATGCGGAGTGCTTTGGCTTTAGCGGCGTCGTTTTGGTTGAACATGAAGGAACAATTGTCCTTCATGAAGCATATGGGCTTTCCGACCGAGAGTCCAAAATACCTAATAGCGTCAGGACCGTATTCGATATTGGCTCGATAGCAAAGTCTGTCACCTCCATCACAATGTTGCGTCTTCAAGAAAAAGGCTTAGTCGACATCGACCGACCGGTTTCAGATTACCTCGATCGAGTCCCAGAAGACAAACGGCAGATTACTATTAGGCATTTATTAAATCACACGGCCGGTTTACTTAGGGATGTTCCCGTTTCGATCGACGGAACACGTCCAGATGCCGTCGCCGAAGGGATTCTTAACAGTACGCTCCTCGCAAAACCAGGAGAATCCTATCGTTACTCGAATGCGGGTTATGTCTTACTGGCGGTTTTGATTGATCGAATTGGAAAGTCAGGTTGGCAAGAAGCATGTCGAAGTACATTCGAAGCAGGTGGTTTAACGCACACCGGATTTTATCAGGACGTTCCGTCGAGGCTTATCGCGCGCGGTTATTTGGAATGCGATGATGCTGGGTCGGCACAAGAATGGCAATTCTCATGGAATCGGACTGGGAATGGACACCTCCTTTCCACAGCATACGACGTATATCAGCTATTCAAAAAACTTGATTCCAATCAACTTGTCTCGAAACCCTCTTTATGTCAAATGGTAGAGCATTCGAAGAAAGAGGGCGCTCGCTATGGCCTCGGCCTTCAGATTTCCGGTAGCCCCTCTGCAAGGGACTTCAGCTATGGTCATTCAGGAGATTACCTGGGCTACCATTGCGTCGCTCGCCGATTTCCTAATTTGGATTCGACGGTCGTCATTTGTTGCAACGAGGGATTCGCATTTTCAGGATTGGGAAACCACCGAGCCGTCCAAGGCGTTATTGAATCGACCGTGCTGGGAAAACCATTCAAACCACTTCCTACTGTAAGAATGCCTCGTAAGAGTGAAATCGCACGAATCACAGGTCGTTACCGGTTTGCGGACGGTAGCCATCTAGAATTGCGAAATTCGGGTAGTGAATGTTTTGCTGTCCCTGACGGACTCCAGGCTTCATTTGCGATCCAAAACCTTGATCCCCATCAGAAAGTCGCATGTGAGCGAGCATACCGTCGAACGGGAAAGCTGCTCAGGGAGTTGTTTGAAGGTCATAAAGAGAAAGCCAAACAACTGGACAAAGGAGTTTTTGGGGTTCCGCAAGTCGAACGAGTGATCGATGAAATTCTGCCGGATGAAGAAATCGAGCCGAAGTGGTCGCTGTTGGCAGTTGCGCCAATTCATTGGTCAAAGAAACCGCTGATACGCGTATATGTCGGCATCCACAACCACGCTGAGCCCCACGTATTCAGTGTGGGATGGGACGATGACACAATTTTTGATGTGACGCATTGGGAAGACGCGAACCCACACTCCCTTCCTATAGCAATCTCAACCTCTAGCCCCAACATACTTGTTAGTTGCAACCTATGGAAAAAATCGCCAGTCGAAATCAATTGCACCCAGGAAGTCTTGCGGTTTCGAGGCCAGTCCTATCAAGCCCATCGTGAAGAAGAAGCGAACCGTGGAAATGAAACCAAGCATTCTTTAGACGACGCTGAACCGTTGACCAGTGAAACTGGGATAATTTTGGCAAACTGTTCAATCGTAGACATCGGAAATTCAACGATCTTAAAAGATTGCCACATACTCATCAAAGGGCAGCAGATTGCCAAAGTTGCTGTAGGAAAGGAGTTATCGATTTCGACCAATGCGAAAACGATCGATGCTTCTGGTCTTTTTGTAATGCCGGGACTGGTTGACATGCACGTTCATATCGGACACCCATCCGAACTGCTGTCCTACCTCGTCCACGGCGTTACCACCGTATGCAACATGGGAGGCGACCATATAGATCTTTTTACTAATCAACGTCTAGATGTATTAAAGCTAAAGGAGCGAGTTGCATCAGGAAAACAAATTGGGCCAGCGATTTTTTCCGCCGGTCAAGCGCTTGACGGAAACCCGCGAACGGGCCCCTATCAGCGCGCGCTAAATGGCCCTGCTCAAGGTGTGGAGGCAGTCATTGAACAAAAGCAAAAAGGGTTTGACCTGATAAAAGTTTACGATTCGATGAACGAAGAGACTCTTAAAGCCATTTGCATAGCTGCCGAAAGAGAAAAAATGGTCGTTGCAGGTCATATTCCCGAATCGGTTGGAATCGACAGGTCCATCCGAGCTGGCGTTAGATTAATTGCACATGCAGAGGAGTTCTATCCGGCATTCCAAGACATCAACAATTTTGAATCGGTCGCGGAATCGCTTGCGAAGAAACTTAAATCGGCCGAAGTCGCCGTGATTTCAAACTCATCGTATGTAAGAATGATAGTCCAACAACTTGAAGACATCGAATCCGTCTTGGCTAACCCAAAAGTCAAGCAACTGGTACCGCAAGTTCGGCGTTGGTGGAATCCCAAATATAACTGGTATTTGAAACGAGAGAATCCTCAAGCTTTTCTGGCTGAGTGCAAACGAAAACGTAGTTGGCTTTTGCCGCTCGTCAAGGCACTGAATAACGAAGGCGTTCTACTTCTATCCGGTTCAGATGCCGCCTTGCCAGGCGCTCTACCCGGATACGCAATGATGGAAGAATTTCGGGACTTACAACTAGCTGGATTGAGTGCAAGTGACATCTTAAAGACTGCAACATTGAACCCAGCTAAGTTTATCAATCTTCACATCGACCCAGATTATCGGATAGGGGTAATTCGTGAATCTTATCGCTCCGACCTGTTGCTCTTGAACCAGAACCCCCTGAATGAAGTTACGAACATCAGTAATTCCCTTGAAGCGATAATCGTTCAAGGTCACTATTTTTCTCGAACGGCATTGGAACACAAACTGAATGAGACACTTAAAGGCATCCAATGAGGGTGGTTTCCTAAAGGCTGACATTTTTTACCGCTATGGTGTTTGGTAGTGCATCGTTGATTCAATCGCCTTGCGAAGAGCCAATTTGCGTCTAGGCTGAACAACGTCATCAGATTTTCGACAGAGATATCATGAAGCACAGCAATGCAACGCTTAAACTCTCGTCCCTGACACTCGTATTGGCATCTTGCTTTTGCTATCACCAAATGAAGGACACCGTGCGCTCTGCTCATTGGCGAACACTCGAAAGCCAAGACTGTCTCAATGTATCGGATAAAAACAGACTTTGGGCCGGCATTCAAATAGAACTTGAAGCACCGGCGGCTACCTGGTTTCCAAAATCGACCCGTTTGGCAAACTACCTACTGAGCCCGATGGGCAGCAAATCGCTCGCCGTGAATGAGCCAACACGTCACCGATACAAAGAGGTCCTTAGCCGCTTGAACAACCACGAGTCACTCAAACCACTTTACAACGGCAAAGGCCTGCTAACAAAGCAGCAGCAAACCAATCTTGGCGTAATCGACGATTCGCTTTTCTACGAATCAATTCGCTTTCTCGATGAAAGGCAACAACAAAAACTGTTAAGAAAGCTCGTTTATACGAAAATGGCGACACTTGGATTCGGGAATTGGCTACGCGATTACAATTTACTGGATCAGAGAACCTTACAATCTTTGGATGCCCTACTTCGAAAAGAGCACAAAACGGCCTATCTTAAATGCCAAGAATTGTCCGCTCAACACGTTGACGATATCGTTCGAATTCTTGGCGACAGCGACAAAAAACGACTTCTCGTGTTGCTAGGAGATAACAGGCAATGGTCCGAATTAGATTCACACCTTGAATACGTACAAAGTGTTTCTGTAAGAGCAAAGCCAAGATTCAGACCAGCAGCCACTCTTTCCGAGTTAACCTCGCTGATTGATGTAAGCTATGTCGTTGACCTCGATGGAAGTATTTGCCAAAACAAACGCTCGACGGTCGGATCTCAAAGAGCGACCCTTGTACGAATAATTGATGGTGATGCATATGGCGGAGTAGAACCGACTTCTGACCAAATCAAATCACTGATTCACTCTCCGCCAATTCCAATTCCTTCTCAGAATCGATTCGCTCGTGAACTCGAATTGTTGAGGCACCGAGCTTCAGAGTTGGGTTTTGACGCAATTGTTGATGAGTACTCCGTTTTAATGTCTGAACTCGACAAGAAAAGTATTGAAGCCGTCGAAAATACGCTTCTACCACATCAGTTAGAGTATTTACGCGAAGTCCTCTTGCGTAGATCAATTGGAGTACTGGGTTTGGATACCACACTCTTGCAGATTGCAGACTTCGACCTGGATCCATTGACCCAAAAGAAGATTGAGAACTGCCAAAGAGAATACCGAAAGAGGCTAATAGCCGCACATGAAAAAGCAGCAAACATGATATGGACCAAAATACAACAAACCTTTCCACAAATTGCATTGAGAATCAGGAAGGAGGTCCCCGGTTTCCGATTCGACGAGATTGAGCACCCAACTTTGCTGTTTCGCCAAGAACCATCGCGCCAATAACCCTATTCCTTCATTGAGGCAACTCCGTTGTGGTGCAAATCGGAACGCAACATGCATTTTGCAAAACCTCCAGCGCCTAGGGGATAGGTTTGGAATCACGTTAGAAAAAAATATGGTTGTTTCCAGTTTTCAGTGAAAGGTCAAATCTGTATGTCTGTTATTAAATGTAGTGGGAAGTCAACGCAATTTCATTTGCGAATATGAAGCGTTTTGTTTGTGCGTTTAAATGTAAGTCTATAGAATAAAGGAGCTTTAAATGGTCGTGCGAATAATCGGATTTACATTGGCCTGTTTTATGATCAGCCATGAATCCTGTGCATATACCCAAGATGTTCAAAACCCAGATGAACAACTGGCGATGCTGAACTCCGAATTTAGTTCGGAGTACCAAATTTTCGTGGCATCAGCGCGTGCACAAGATGCGAAAGATGAAGATCAGCGAAAAGATCAAAATTGGGATAGTTCAAGGCACCCCGCAATCGAATATTTGCCAAAGTACGCAGAATTGGCAATAAAGGAATTTGATGACCCCGAGCTTGGACTGAAGGCTGAGTCTGCCTTGATCAACACGGCCTTGTACATTCCAAGGACTACTCACGCAAAAAAATACGTGGCAGCAAGCTTAGATAGAATAATGGCAGGCCATGTGAAATCGCCACACCTTGATAAAGTGCTGGTGAGTATTATTAACGCAAATCAGGTGATTCATGACTACAGCACTCAGTCGAAGGTAGCGTCCATGGATTGCCTTTCGGTGATTGAATCCGAATCCCCTCACCGCGAGATCAGGGCATCCGCTGCATTTCTAAGGGCTACCATGGCAAATTCACCAGTAATGCCCAAGCCGGACAAGAAGCTTGCACTGGAGTTGCTTAAGGAAGTTAAAACAAAGTATTCGGGTTTGCCTGAGGCGAAGTCGGCCGACCGACACATCTTCGAATTGACGAACCTAGAAATTGGGTGTGTTGCGCCAAATTTTTCTGCAGTCGATCACAATGGCGTACCTTTCGAGCTTTCGGATTATCGTGGAAAGGTTGTGTTGATTGATTTTTGGGGGTTCTGGTGCGGGCCATGTAGAAAGCTGAATCCATACGAGAAGCAGCTGACTGCGAAAAAGGCGGGCGAGCCTTTTGCGCAGTTGGGGATATTGAGTGAGCAAGACGTGGTATTGGCGAAAGAGAATTTGGAGAAGGAGAACATTGGCTGGCGACACGTGATTGAGCCGATGAACGACACGAAAATTGCCAGCTTTTGGAATGTGACGTCATGGCCAACACTCTATGTCTTGGACAAAAAGGGAGTTATACGTTGGAAGGCATACGGGCTTCCAATGCCTCCCGAAGAACTGGAAAGCAAAATCGACTTAGTTATTAAGGAATTGTTGCAAGACGAGTGAAAAGTGATCACCGCATATGTAGTCGGGCGGGCATACGGAAATCAGGGGCTTGTTCGGTTTCTTTTGGCTGACAGGATTGCGCCGCTGGGTTTAGGATTTGACAAAACGGCGAAACGCCCATTGGGCCGTTTCGGTAATTGAATTTCAACCAATTACCGAGACGACCTTCGGCACTTCAATACATTGAAAACCTTACTGCCAGATGCATTTGTGATGCCCCGAAGGGATTCGATCAAGGCCAAGAGGAGCCTTTTTGTTAAGTGTTAGTGGGTGCGCACAATCCGTCCATGCCCCCAGCCCGTCGCATATTCCAAAAAACCCAGGCCCAGTACCAAATCAGGTGACGAAGTGTCTCATCGCGGCAAAGGTCGTACAGACTCGAGTCCATTACTTGGATCGATGCGGGAATTCAGCCTGGCGCTGGAACCAGACTAGCACACACTGTAAGCAGCGACGAACAACAGTCAGTTTTCCTTAGAGATGCTGGCCACCCATTCGTTAGAGTTAGGAACGATCGCCCGAAATATGCAATCGCCTTTTTATAGACCACGAAAACGTCCCTTGACGATCACTGAATTCCAGCTTTTCGACCGCATGACCGAGCAACAGAAATTTAATTCCGGGTCTATCAGCCTATGCGCGAGGAAATGAAAATCAAAACGCCACCTCCACACCCCAAACAAAACGCCGAAGGCAGCGAGATTGTCTTGGGCCTATCGAGCTCCCTTTACTCTACAATGTTGGTCATCTGTGGTATCTGGATTATCAGCTATTTGGTGCTATTCAACAGAACAAGCGAATTTGCATCAATTCATGAGCAGATTGACAACCCTCTGCTTGAGTTGACTGTTTTGAACACCACGCTCCACGTCGTCATGTACGCCATAGGTGCTGCGGGATATTGCTCGAACCGACAAGCTATCCGCCGTTTTGGTGCGGCTGCAACTTCCATCACTACGATATTTATCTTCATACACTTCATTGTAACAATGCGCATTTGATAAAGCCCTGGACGCGAATCGGCAGGTTGTCGATTGCGTGACTCATAACAAGGACCCGAGTACATGGGCTAGGGCATAGAAAAACCAGCCAACCAGTACCGGCTCGGTCTTCTCGGATCCCCCAACGAAACACGAGCATCCCCAAGGCATGAGAGACATTCGAACCATACATCAAAAACCCAAACATAGACGAAACAAGTGATGCAATATGAGCGTAAACCTCTACCCCTACCAATCTACGGCTGACGCTCGCCAGCAATACGAATTGTGGTTAAAAGCCACGGAGGATTTGCCATTTGCCTGGCTGTCATCCCAGATCAATACGTCTCACCAGTGCAAACTATCAGCAGCTTCGTCCCCCAAGACACGAATCTATGCAAAAGATCACGCTGGCGGGTTGTTGGGCTACATAGGGATCCACCCACCGTTTGAGTGGATCGGTCGCCAACACGGCCCGCCTGTAGCCGACTTGGGAATGTGCCTTCCATTCGGATATCCTTGGACCAATCCAAGAAACGACAAACTTGCTGCTGAGTTGTATTCAGCAATGTACAGTCGCTTGAAAGAGCTTTTCGACATCACAAAAATAGATCGACTGATTCAGAGATTCCGTTTGACTTGGACCGAACACATCGATTTTTTGCAACAACGTGGTTGGAGCGAAATAGATCGAGTTCCTCTGTTGAGCACAACGATCAAGAAAGACACCCCAAATATCGACCGCTCTCAGCTGCGCAAGTTATGTATCAATGACAGCTCAACAATCGAAAATGTTGCGGCATTAGCAACTGAAGAAGTCGCATATTCCGGGTTCGCAGGCACCGGTGTTGAACTCACCGAAAAAATCGATGCGGGATGGCTTTCCTTGGAACACTTCTGGACAGTCGATGACAAAGGCGCTTTTGCGTTAGAAATACGTGAAGGAAATGCCTGCGTAACATTTTTCGCTGCGGCCCCGGATTTTCGGGAACAAATGTTGAGATTAGTATTCAAAACTGCTTTGCAGCTAGGAGCGAGACGGGCTTACTTCACGGTCCCTGATCAGCAAGCGGAACTTGGCGGATGGCTCAGCGAAATGCATGATTTTGAGTGTACGGAGTATGGTATCTACATGCAAAACAAAATAGCAGACCTTAAAAAAGGGCTTGACATTGCGTCGTCAAAGGTTGGCAAGTAACAAATCTATCTCCTGCTATATAGCTATGTTTTTCGCTTTTTGGTTAGCTCTCTCCATAACATGTAACCGAGAGGATGCGACAATTCAAACTGGCTCAGATTATGCAATGGATACTAGCACTAGCACCAACGACGAACACCAAATCAACAAATTAATGACAAGAGTATTTGCTGCGATTTGTTTCAGCAAAGGCAGTCCACCCAATATTGAGCAACTTCGCCCTTTGTTTTCTGAGCAGGGATTACTCGTTAACTACAATGGGGATAATCCAATCGTAATGAAGGTAGACAGTTTCATCAAAGATTTCGAATCGCAATGGCGAAAAGGCTTGATTAGTGGCCTCGATGACCGCGAAGTCCGTTTCGAGAATACTATATTCAACCGCGTTGCCCATCGGATCAGCTGGTACGAGGCGAGGCATTCACCCGATGATAAGATGCCTTTCGCAAATGGAATTAACAGCATTCAATTGCTCAAAGTCGACGGCGATTGGAAGATCATTTCCATGGCATGGCGAGACGAACCGCCCGTTGACCTTCATGAGTGAAGAATATACGAATATCAAAATCAACGGGGCGTATGCAGCTCCGAGCTTTAGTGGAGCTTCAACTCAGAACCAGCCCTGACAGGACAACGTTCCAGAAAGCTAAGCAATGAGTTTAGTTTAGTGTGGCGGTTAAAAATCGCCCGAAAACCGGTCCCTAAATCGTTTTTTGAAACGGCGGCTAAGGATCGCTCGATCCTTATTTGGGAGTACAATGCTATGGTCTCCATGAAATAGCTTTTCGATCCCTAGGACATAATCCAGATTCACAAGATATGACCGGTGTACGCGCACAAACTGCTGCGGGTCCAAACTTGATTCAAGGTCTCCGATCCCGACTCGAATTCGGTATTTTCCCCTAGAGGTGCATAAGATCGAAAACTTGGCGTCTGCCTCAATCAAATGAACTTGGTCTGCATTCACTACCTGAAAGCCATCACTATTTCGAACCGTAAACCGCCTGATAGGATGATCTGAACCTGTTTGGCTTTGCCATATCCTAGTGGCGTCTGCACTCGAGGCCAAATGCTCAACTGCCCTGTCGAGAGCCACGTAAAGTCGTTTTTCCTCGACGGGCTTGACAATATAATCGACGACCCCCAAATCAAATGCACGAACTGCGTGTTCGAGGTAGGCGGTCACAAATATAAATGCGATGGGATCTGCGGACAATTCTTGTAAGGATCTACATACCTCCAATCCGCTCTGATCTGGCAACTCGATATCAAGTAGCACGATATCCGGATTCCCGTGTTCGATAATATAGCTTGCCTCCTTCGCCGTGGTAGCTTCACCAGCAAAGTCAAAACCTGAAAAGTTGCTCAACAACTGCTTCAGACGCTGAATAGCCAGTGGCTCGTCGTCAACCAACAAGACTCCAAATCGTTTTCTATTAAGCGACATCACTTTTCTTGACTCCGAGCGGGCTACGTCTTTTCGGAATTTCAATCACTGTCACGGGGCGCTTGAAAGTGCGCCGGTTGTGGGCGCTTGAAAGTGCGCCGTT
>CAZJEK010000135.1:0-13774 GCA_964545005.1 uncultured Pirellulaceae bacterium | reverse complement strand
TTCGCGATCACGGCCGAATCGGCCATGCTACATCATCCCCCAGCGAGCCCCAGCGACTGGGCAAGCGCTACAAAGTAACCCGTTTTGTCGCTATACTGGCTCCTCAATTTGCACCAACTACCTTCAGCGAACTTTGCTGCACTGCCCATGATTCAGGAAACTCCCTCCACCGCGGCCGATACCAACTCACGCCAATGGACGCGCGATGAAGTTGCGGCGCTGTTTGAACTTCCTTTGATGGATTTGCTGTTTCAGGCCCACTCGATTCATCGCCAGCACCATGATCCCAACTCGGTTCAACTGAGCAGTTTGCTGAGCATCAAGACGGGCGCTTGCCCTGAAGACTGCGCTTATTGTCCGCAAAGCGCCCGCTACAAAACGGGACTCGAGCCTGAACGCTTGATGCCGCTGGACCAGATTGTCGCAGCGGCGAAAGCCGCCAAAGCCAACGGGGCAGGGCGGTTTTGCATGGGCGCCGCATGGCGCAGCCCCAAAGACCGCGACGTCGAGGCGGTTTCCGAGGCGGTTGCTGCGGTCAAAGAATTGGGGCTGGAAACTTGCTGTACCCTGGGAATGCTGTCCGAAGACCACGCCAAGCAATTAAAAGACGCGGGGCTGGACTACTACAACCACAACCTCGACACCTCTCCTGAATACTACGGCGACATCATCACCACCCGCACTTACGAAGATCGGCTGGAGACCCTGGAAAACGTACGCACGGCGGGCGTTAAGGTTTGTTGCGGTGGAATCGTTGGCATGGGCGAATCGCAAGACGATCGCGCCGGACTGTTGACTACCCTGGCAAACCTTGACCCACCGCCAGAAAGTGTGCCCATCAACAACTTGATCCGCATTCAGGGCACGCCGTTGGCAAACCTGGATGAGATTGATCCCTTTGATTTCATCCGGACCATCGCTGTCGCCCGGATCCTGATGCCACAGTCGTATGTTCGGCTTTCGGCTGGTCGCGAAACCATGAACGACCAGATGCAGGCGATGTGCTTTTTCGCTGGAGCCAACTCACTGTTTTACGGCGACCAGTTGCTGACCGCCGGTAACGCCAGCGTCGAACATGACCGGCAACTTTTCGCCCGGATTGGAATCAACGGCCAGACACTGCCGCCTGGCGTCACAGAAAGTCCCGCCGACGCGTCGCTGAAGGTCCAATCCTGCGGATCGGGCTGCGGCGGTGGCCAGTGTGGTGGAACGTAACATCGATGCCCATGAGTTGGCACGACGAGCTTCGACAACTTCATCAGCAGCGAGTTGACAGTCAACTGTATCGCACACGTCACGCGCTGCAGTCACCGCAGGGCCGTGCGGTATCGATCGATGGTCGGTCGCTGCTTAACTTTTCCAGCAACGACTACCTGGGGCTGGCGTTTCATCCGGCACTGGTGGCGGCTTCTCGTGCCGCCTGCGAAAAATGGGGCACCGGCAGCGGTGCGGCTCACCTGGTCAGTGGACACCTGGAACTTCACCACCGGTTGGAAGAAAAAATTGCTCGCCAGGTAGGTGCACAGCAAGCTCTGTTGTTTTCGACCGGCTACATGGCGAACCTGGCAATTCCGCAGGCATTTCTGAAACGCGGAGACCTGATCTTTCAGGACAAGCTGAATCATGCATCCCTGATCGATGCCGCCACGCTCAGTCCGGCAACCTTGAAACGGTACCATCACCTCGACATCGGCAGCTTGAACAAACGACTTCAGTCGGCCTCCCCAACGGCACGCAAGCTGATTTCAACCGATAGTGTGTTCAGCATGGACGGCGATATCGCGCCGCTTAACGAACTGTTCACAACCTGCCAGCAACACGATGCGTTGTTGGTGGTCGACGAAGCGCATGGGTTTGGAGTGCTGGGCGAGCACGGCAACGGCGCGTTGGAAGCAGCCGGTCTGGCTCCTGGTGGCAACGTGTTGATGGTTGGGACACTGGGCAAAGCCATGGGAAGCTTCGGAGCCTTTGTCGCTGGCGACGCAACATTGATTGAGCACCTGATTCAGTTTTCTCGCAGCTACATTTTCACCACGGCACTGCCACCTCATGTCGTGGCCGCGACCGATGCAGCGTTGGATCTACTGAAGTCTGAACCGGAATTGCGTCAACGGTTGCACGCCAATGTAACCTCGTTTCGACAGCTGTTGGCGGACAAGGATCGGGACGGTCAAGTCTGCCCCCGACTATTGGAATCGCGAACTCCGATTCAACCGATTCTCGTCGGTGCAGCTTCCGCCGCAATTGAAGCCAGCCAGCGATTGCTGGGGCAGGGACTGTTGGTATCAGCCATTCGACCGCCCACGGTGCCTCCCAACGGCTCCCGGTTGCGGATCACGTTGACTGCCGATCATACTTTCGCAGACCTCGATCGGCTAACAACAGAACTGTGTCAAACCGACTTCATCCAGCTGTTGCAAGTGAGTGATTGATGCCTGCTGAGTTGTTTTTGATTCACGGCTGGAATATGCCGTCGAGCGTCTGGGACCGGCTGGAGTCAAGTTGGCCATCATCGACCAGTATCGTTCGCGGCGTGCTACCGGGCTACTCGGCCGACGTTCCCGAACCTGACGTCGAGCAAGACATTGACCGGTTGGTTGCCGACCACGTCGACGCGTTGCTGGATCAGGCTCCGCAGCGCGCCATCTGGTGCGGTTGGTCTTTGGGGGCGACATTGGCGATGGCCGCAGCGCTACATGAATCAACCGCAACTGCTGCCGATCGACGAATCAGTGGACTGGCTTTGCTCGCACCCACGCCATGTTTCATCGCTAAACCCGACTGGGAACTTGGCATCGAACAAGCTACCTTTGATCAGCTGATAAGACTGATCAGGCGTCGATATACGGCGGGAACAAAACAGTTTTTGAAACTTCAGTTGCCTGTCGAAAATCGACTATCAGCCGCGCCCGAATTGATCTGCGATCCACCGCTGGGCGAAAATACATTGAACGCGGGTCATCGGGTGTTGTGCGAGTACGATTGTCGTTCCAACCTGGAATCGCTGAAGATTCCCGCCTTGGTGGTGTCGGCCAAGGTTGATCGGGTTGTTCCTCCGGCGGCCAGCCAGTGGTTGGCGCAGCAACTCCCGGTTGCAAACCACAACACGATCGGCGAAGGTCATCTGTTTCCCTGGTATTCGGCGAACGAACTGGCAAACAGGATTTCCGAGTTCGCCCGGCGACTGGAACAAGGTGTTTGATGGCAATCGACAAACAACAAGTGGCACGGCAGTTTTCCCGAGCGGCGCCCCGATACGATTCGCAAGCAGGATTGCAACAACGAATGGCAGATCAATTGATTGCCAATCTGACGACTCGGGCCACCGGACACGTTGTTGATCTGGGTTGCGGTACCGGTGAGACGTTGCAAAAACTCGCCCTGTCTGAACGGGCGTTTCCACTGACAAAGTTTACCGGCATCGATTTTGCTCCAGGAATGATCGAAGTCGCCCGTCGGCGATCGCTCGACGCAAACTGGCTGTGCGAGGACCTCGAACAAACCTCCTTGCCCAGTGGCTGTGCCGATGTGGTGATTTCCAACGCGGCGCTACAATGGTGCCAGCTTGAAAACGCGGTGCAGGAAATGAGTCGCTTGTTGACCCGCCCCGGTTACCTGGTGGCGTCGACATTTGGACCTCGAACGCTCGAGCAACTGCAACGGGCGTGGCAACAAGTCGATCCTGACAACCAACATGTACACGACTTCGAATCGGCAGATTCCATTCGAATGGCGCTGACCAAGTCGGGATTTGCTGCTGTAACGATTGATCGGCAAATTGAACAATTGGAGTTTGAAAGCCCGGAGTCGCTGCTGGCCAGTGTCCGTGGCCTGGGAGCAACTTACGCGGATCGTGAACGCGGAAAAGTGTCCCTTACCAGGCGATTGCTGACCGATCTTAAGCAGGCGATTCGTGAAACGGCCAACTTTGGCGATCCCATTTTACTGACATACGAGTGTCTGTTTGTTTCGGCATTCAAGCCAGTGTATTGAGCCAACCGTGCAGGACTTGCCAAGCTTGGGCAACAAATGGTCGACTCGCCGGTAGCCTGCGGCTAGACTTGAATTTTTAATTGTAACGACGATAGTTCGACTTGATTGATACAGGAGATGGTTGATGGCCACGGTAACGCGACGAGACTTTGTTAACGCAGGTTTGGCGGCAGGCGTGATGATGTCGATTCCCGGTTCGGCACTGCGAGCTTCACGTCACGTCAGTGCCAACGAAACGGTCAACCTCGGCATGATCAGCTGTGGCGGTCGCGCTGGCCAACTGGCAAACGTATTCTCTCGCGTCGACGGCGTCACCAGTGCGGGACTGTGTGACCCCGATTCAAAACGCGTCGAGGTGATGAAGTCGCGGTATCAGAAAGCAGATACCTGGTCCGACTTGCGGGAATTACTGGAAAGCGCTGATATCGATTCGGTCGTCGTGGCCACGTGCAACCACTGGCATTGTCTGGCGGCGATTTGGGCAATGGAAGCCGGCAAACACGTGTACGTCGAAAAACCACTGTCGCATACGCAATGGGAAGGCAGACAAACCGTTGCGGCGGCGAAAAAATATAATCGAGTCTGCCAGATCGGAACCCAGCAACGATCCGATCCCATGCAGGCCGAAATCAAAAAGTTCCTCCACGAAGAACAGGCCCTGGGAAAGATCAAAGCCGCTCGGGTCAATCGGATCGGTCGTCGGGCATCGATCGGGAAACGCGACACGCCGCTGCCGATCGAGAAAAATGTCGCCTACGATCTGTGGCTGGGTCCGGCTCAAGATCAGCCGATCTTCCGCGAGAAACTCCACTACGATTGGCACTGGGACTGGAATACCGGGTCTGGCGAAATGGGTAACTGGGGCGTCCATATTCTGGACGATGTCCGCAACAACATTTTCCAGGACTCGGTGACCTTGCCGACTCGGATCTTTGGCGGTGGCGGGAGAATCAGTTGGAATGATGCGGGGGAAACTCCCAACGTCCATTTCGCCTATTTCGACACCGGTTCGATCCCCGTCGTGATTGCGTTAACGAACTTGGCGAATAAACCCGGGGAGCGTCAGTCACCAGCCCACCCAGGACCCAACAGCGGTTATATCGCGTATTGTGAGAACGGACGGTTTGAGGGTCAGCGGGGCCGGGCGGTGGCATTTGACAAAGACGGCAAAAAGATTCGCGAGTTCAAGGGCAACAACGGCGATGGCGTCCACCAGCAAAACTTCATTCAAGCGGTTCGCGACGGCGATCCGTCACAACTGAATGCACCCGTCGAGATGGGGCATTATAGTACCGGTTGGTGTAACCTGGCCAACGTTGCCTACCAGGCCGGCGAATCGTTTAACGCCAAAGATGCCCAAGTCGTGGACTTGCCGCAGTGGCGTGAACTCCTGGAGTTCATGGAAACCCATGTCGGCAATCACGGCGTCAAGATGTCGGGCGATGAGATCAAGCTCAGCCCAATGTTGACCATGGATCCGGCCCAGGAGAAATTTGTCGGCGCGCACGCGGACCAAGGCAATCCGCTGCTCAAACGACAATACCGGGATGGGTATGTGGTGCCTGAACTGGCTTAGGAAATAGCTTGGGCCATTGGCAAAGTAGCTTGGGCCATTGGCCCGAGTTGGCGAGGATTGCGCCCCAATCAAGCGTTTTCCGTTGCGATCACGGCCGGATCGGCCATGCTACTTTCGCAATGCAAACCGCCCCGCGGGCGAACGCACGACGCGATTTCCCTCGACCACCACGCCTTCGTTTTCCAACAGATTCGTTTGTTGCACTGGATCGCAAACCGGTAGTCGACCATCGGAATAAACCACTCGCCACCAGGGGATCAGTTCCCGCTGGGGAAACCGATCCAGATTCGCCATCAACCTGCCCGCCGCCCGCGACGCTTGTGGGCGGCCAGCTCGTGATGCCAGGTCCCGGTAACTGACCACTTCTCCCTCGTCCAGCTCCATCGCAGCAGCGATCAACTGCTGCTCAAACGGTGTCGGGAGTGTGTTGCGAGCACGGGTCGGCATACCGGACTATTCTTTCGCCAAATCAATGCAGACCAGTTCCTTGTCGTTTCTTAAAAACCCTTTCTTGTTGGCAAACGCTGGCATGCTCCAGACCACTGGACGACCAAACGCATTGTTGGTGGGTTCAACGATTTTGGCTCGGTCAATTTCCTGATATCCGTTAGCGTCCATCTTGGCGATCACCAGTTCGCCATTCTCGTTGAACAGCCAAAATCGATCGCCTTGCCGAACGATAAACGCCGTGCCGTTTCCAACTCGCCGTTGGGAAACGGGCGTCGAATCGGCCCACAACCGTTCGCCTTCGGGAAGCTTCAACGCCACCATGTCACCGGATTGATCCATCCCGTAAACAATCTTGTTTTTGGCGTCCAGGTAAGGTTGAACGTTCACCGGTGAAATGGCACGCTTCGAATTCTGCCACTCGACTTCCGCGGTCGGTTTGTCGGGGTCAAGCTTGATCAGCATCGACTGTCGGTTGTAACCTGCGATATACAGATAGTTGCCGACATGCAATGGCGCCATGATGATCGAACCGCTGGTCGCTTCGTAGGGCACCGACCAGTACTTCGAACCATCCGCTGGATTGACCGATTCAATTGCATCGGGCTGGGCCAGGATCAATTGCCGAACGCCAGCTTGCTCAATTATTGTGGGGGGAGAATAACCCTGTTCCGGAGCGGTCTGGGAACTCCATTTGACGTCGCCGGTCAATTTTTCAAACGATACCACGTGGGTGTTTTCACCACCGGCCAGAGTGATCAGTTGATCCCCATCGATCAAAGGATGAGCCGCATAGCCCCACAGCGCTGGTTTGGTATTGTACTTGGCAGCCAGATCGACTCCCCAAACTGGTTTACCGGATTTGACATCCAGACACACGAGATTGCCTTGCGCGCCCAGGCAATACACGCGATCATCGTCCACGACGGGCGTGCACCTGGGACCGGATGGATATGAAATCGCGTAAGTCACAGGGTATTTGTATTCCCAAATCTGCTTCCCGGTTGATTCGTCCAGGCATTGGACTCGTTCCGTTCCGCTGAACTCACGCCGCTCGAAATTGGCAATCTTGACGTTTTCATCGGTCATGAAGTCCGTGATAAACACCTTGCCGGCTGCGACTGCTGGACCGGAATACCCAATCGCAACGTCCGCTTTCCACAGCACCTTGGGGCCGCCTTCAGGAAACTTGTCGATGATACCCGACTCGTTCCATACGTTATCCCGGTTGGGCCCCATCCACTGATCCCAATCGTCAGCAGTCAATGTCGAAATGCTTGACAGCACAAGCAACAAGCCAAACAAACTCTTTTGGATCATGGTCTTCACTTTCGTCTGCTAAAAATCGTCGAAATACTGCTGTTGGTTAATGGGAGTAGTCCAATCGAAAACGCGCTACGTCATCGAGGATCCGGATGAAGCGATTCGAGTGGAAGCGAGCGCTGATTTAACTTTCAGGTGCAATTGGATCGCCCGCCAGTTGTCGCATCGTAACCGATTGAGTTCAGCCCGTGCCGCGAGTATCTCAAAAAGAGCCAATCGCTCTCAAAACGAGACGGCCTGAACCTGATCTAACAAGCCGCGATTTCTCCTGGGCAGTCGATCTGGATCTGACCAATTCATTTGACACGGTTTTTACCGGGCAAAGCTTGGGGCCTGAGAAAAATTTCTGGCGGCGATTGGAACTGGCACAAACGTTGCGATACGTACAAATCGTGAGCGGACGTGAAAGCCTTTGTGCGTTCTCATTCCCATCCGCCGTCTCCAGGCTGTCCGCTCACTTTTATAAAACATTCATTCCAGGCGAGCCTCGCAGGCGACATATCGCGAGGGTCGCCTGTTTTTGTTGGTCCGCTTAAGCAGGACAGTGGATAAGCAAGGATTTCGTTTCGCGAAAGTTATGAAATCGAATGCTGCACCCAATACGAAAAGCTCCCGCAGGGTCCGCTGGGGCTGGCACCGTTGCCTTCGAGTTCTGCAAGCTCCCCGTTCTCTGCGCCTCTGCGGTTTTTCTTTTTGATCCTGCCAGGAGTCACCTATCTTTTACCCGGATAGCCCCCAAATGGGCGGGACAAAAAATGGTTTTATCAATCTTCATCGGCGTCGGGGTCGAGCTCCAGCTTGAGCGCCGACAGGCCGGTGCCGTGAGCTCCCGACCATTGCTGCGGATAAGGCGTTTCCCAACCCTTGATTTCATGCCACACAAACCGGTTGAGGTTGTCTTCGTCTTGTTCCGTTTTCATCCCCGTCCGTTCGATCGGGACGGTCGCCAGCACGCGCCGCCAATGCTGTTCCATCGCCGATTGATTGGCTGGTGGCTGCGCGGTCTGGTTCAACGGGACATTGGCATCCAGGCATTGATAGGGTGTCAAATCTGGCTGGTCCTGAAAACACGATCGCATTAAGGGCGCAGCTGCATCCTGCTGGTTCATCGGCGGCAGACCAAAAATATGCAAGATCGTTCGCAGCACCGACGTCTGGTTGAAGAAGTCGTGATTGATGCCAGGTTTGCTATAGGGGCTGATCACCAGACACACACTGCGATGGCCATCAATATGGTCGTAGCCATTTTGCGGATCGTCTTCGTTGACAATAATGACGGTCTCCTTCCAATAGCGGCTGTTACTGACCGCTTCGACCAACCGTCCCAGCGCCAGGTCATTGTCCGCCATGTGCGCATGAGACGTCACTCCGCCTCCCAGGTGATCCTGCGGCAGGTACACCAGGCACATCGATGGCAACGAACCGTCTTTTTCAAATTCCCGAAACTCAGCCAGAAACCGATCCATCCGCAGCACATCGGGGATCACCATGTTCCAACCGGGGTAGTCGCGGCAAGAGTATTTTCGCAATCGCTCGACGCCAATTTGTTGGCTGAACTCAATCTTTTCGCCAGCCTGGTAGGCTTTCCAGATTTCCTGGTATTTCATCCCTGCCGGCGGTTTGGAATAGTCCATTTCGCCGTAGTTGCGAAACGACAATCCGGCATCCAAGACATGATCCCAGACAAACCCGGATGAGGAATACGTAATCGGATCATCGCCGAACGTATAACTGCGGGCGAATCCCCCGAATGCCCGTTCGAGATAAGGGGTCACGTTACCCTCGGTGGCCCACGAATGCCCATCGGCTGACAACACACCGTTGCAGTAATAGTTATCCAACACCCCGAATCGTCGGGCCAGGGCATGATGGTTGGGTGTGATCCGTTCCGGGAAAACGCACAGTGCCGGCTCGCTGCGAGCTTCTTCGATGTCACCGAACACTTGATCAAACGTGCGGTTTTCCTTGATCACATAAATCACATGCTTGAAGACGCTGGGCTGGCCCAGTTTTTCCGGGACCGGAACCGGTTCAACTTGCTCAGCAGCGGCGTCGAGCGCGCGATCAATCGCCGGGCTGATTCGTTGCAGCTTACTTTGCAGTAATGACTGGTCTGTCCAAGCTTTCAGTGTCGCCCCGTTGCGAATTTCGGCCAGGTCGATTTTCTGAACCGTGCCCAGGTGATCGTGAGAGTTCCGCCCCTTTTCCGGTGCTCGTTGCCGTGAACGCGAACCGACTCCTTTGACGCAAGCAACAAACAAATGCGTCTCAGTGACATCCAGTCCAACGGGATACCAGGCGGTTGGCACCAGGCCCTGCACTGGCTGGCCCGCAGCCGGATCAACGACCGCCACAGCATTGTTGCCAGCCAGGGCGACCAACAACTTGCCGTCCAGCGGCACTACCGCGCTGGGCATGGACCCGAACGGAATCTCGGCCTTCGGTTTGACATCGACGCGTTGGTCAACGGATTTCGAGTCAACAATTGCCAACGCATCTTCGTTGGTCAAACAAACCACCGCCTGTTGATTCCAGGCAGACAATGCCGAAGGATGACGCCCGGTGGCAATCGTCGACACCACAGCCCCGGTCTGCAAATCAATCAGGCTGAGCGTGCCGGTGCTGGCGATCCCACGCTTGTCAACGACAACCTCGGTTCCAGCCGAAGGGGCCGTCTGGTCATTTGAGGTTGCCCGTCGCCCACCAATATTGGAAACCAGTAGTTGATTGTCGCCTTGCAGTTGACAATCGAATGGCGCGACGCCAACTTCAATCTCGCGCACCAGTTTTTGCTGCTGCAGATCGACGACGGCAACCGAGTTGCGTTTCGAGAGACAGACGTATGCAGTTGACGTCGTTGGCTCGACGGCAATCCCGCAAGGGAAGGAATCCTTGGCCAAGGTGACCGTGGCCGCCAGTTCATAGCTTGCTGGATTTTCCGCATTCGGCCGAAACAGGCAAAGCCCACTTTTGGCGTCAGTCATCAACACAGTGCCGTCTGGCAAGACTTCCAGGCCATACAACGATGCGCCACCTGGACTGGCAACAGCCTGCAGCTCTTCCATCGTCTGGACATCAAAGATTCTCCGCGCGCGACGATCCTTGACGAATAACTTCTTGCCGTCGGGGCCGACTTTGAGATCAACCGGACGTCCATGAAAGGTTGCCAGTTTGCCAACGGGAGAGATTACCTGGCCGGTCGCCATGCGCTGATCATCCACGACATCGTCGTACTGAGGTTGGTTCGGCGGTTCCTGCACCGCCAGCAAGGCCGCCGGAAATATCATCAGGCAGGCGATCGTGGCCCATGCCCGGCAGAGAGCATTAAAGTTCAATTGACCAAACCCTGTTTTCTGGAGCTGGATGGAATGCATATCGATCAATGTGGATTGTTGGCAGTTAAATAACGGTTACGATCTTCTGTGAATTGCCGTTGTCGTTCAAGTTAAGACTGTGGCAGGTTGGGTTTCCGATGACAAGTATTATGAAGAGAAGATGATCGAAATCACATCTCAGGATCATGTGGCGGTACTTCGCATGTCCCGGGGCAAAGTCAACGCCATGAGCCTCGAGTTTTGCCAACGCTTGATCTCAGCACTGGACGAAGTGGCTCAATCGGACGCGATTGCCGCCGTGATCGTCGGGAATGGCCGCGTGTTTTCGGCCGGAGTTGACTTGCGTGAACTGGTGGATCGAGACCAGGCGCACCTGGAACAATACCTGCCGCTGCTGAAGCAAACGTTTAAAACGGCATTTCAATTCCCGAAACCACTGGTGGCGGCTATCGATGGACCGGCAATCGCCGGTGGATGCGTGCTGGCGTCGACCTGCGACTTGCGTCTGATTCATCATCGAGCGCAAATCGGGTTGCCCGAACTACGCATCGGTGTGCCGCTACCTTCGGCCGCGATTGAAATCATGCGGTTTGCGGTGGCGCCCGAGGCATTGCGGACGATGGTCAATGTCGGAAAAACTTATTTCGGAGAAGAGGCGGTTCGCGTCGGCTTGGCAGATTGCGTGGTCGAACAACAAGCCATGCTGGATGAAGCAGTGCAAGCTGCGATTGGATTGACCGTCGTCCCACCGAACGTGTTCCACCTGTCCAAGCAACAGCAGCGAGCACCGGCGATGAGGAACATCGCAGCCAATGAATCAGAATTCGGGCAACGCGTTGACGACATCTGGTTCAGTGCAGAGAACCAGCAGATTGTCGCTGATTACGTCCGTGAACGACTGTAGCCGACTGACCTATTGATAACGCCGCTCGAATCGGCGTTGCAATTCGCTGAAGCGTTCCAACTGTTTCTGCCGACTTCGAATCTTGTGCGAAAAGTCGGGATCATCGTAATGCAACTCGGCCAGGTCATTGACCAATGCCAGCTGAGTCAACTGTTCGAATGATACCGAATTATCCAGTAGACCCAGCTCATAGGCATACTCAGCCGACAGGCCTGGCAGCAACACCTTCCAGCCATAGGTAATCTTGTTCGGGCTGACGACATTGACATGGGCAGCCAGGTTGGTCGTGCAGTTGTTCTTCAAACTGTGATAAAACTCTGGATCGACAGCCAACTTGTTGACCCGTTTCATGACGTCGGCAAACAAGGCCTGAACCTGTGGGGGCTTGGCAACGGTCGGATAAACATACACTTCGGCGTCACGATGCCGTGTCCGTACCCGAATCAAATCTCGCTCGTCGGCCAACACGTACATCAACTCAAATTGCCGCCCCAAACCCATCAATGGGTTGTAACGTTCGCCCTTTTCCGTACGAACCTCGACAGATAGGCACAGGTACGTCCCGTCATCCAATCCGAAACTCAGCATCGTATGCGCGATCCGCGGCATGTTTTCGAACGGAACCACTATAAAATCGACCGTTTGAATTTGATCCAGCTGGATCGTCCGATCGAAATGCTGAACCACATAGTCGTCGTTGGTCAGGTAGTTACAGTTGCGGATATTGCGAAGCGTATAGGTTGTTCCGGCTATCTCGGCTCGGGGCAATTTTGCCTGTTCGGCGATCCAGTTGCGATCGTTCGATGGCCTCAGTTTGTCGGCCAAAAGACTTTTTTTCTGTATCGATTGACATCCGGTCGCCGACATCATCAAACCCATGATCAAGCAGGCCACGGTTAAAAAACGTGGTTTTTGCCGGTCGAGTTGGATCTGTAACGGTTGCATGTCGATTCCGACAACAAAAGGACACTGGCTTGTAGCCAACTTGCCAATCCCGGGCAAGATCAATCGCTGGACGCACCGAATTGATCCAATAAAATTTCAGGGCCCAATCAGTAAGCTAAACTAACAGTCGACCGCACCTTACCTAAATCACAAAGGACATTTCGTTGATCGTTGAAGCCATCGACCAAATCAACTCCGGCCAGTCGCTTAGCCAGGAACAGATGACCGCAGTTTTTGATCTGATCATGAACGGCGATTGCCCTGACGCCCAGCTAAAACAACTCCTGGTAGCCCTGCACGAAAAAGGCGAATCGGTTGAGGAATTGGCTGGAGCGGCCAGTTCCATGCGGAAGCACATGCGTCCCATTCGCACCCGCCGAGAAAACTGTGTCGACACGTGTGGAACCGGTGGTGGGCAAGCGGGAACCTTTAATATCAGCACGGCCGCCGCAATCGTGGCGGCTTCGGCTGGAGCGTCGGTCGCCAAGCACGGCAACCGCAAGTCGACCAGTCGCACCGGTTCAGCCGATGTGCTGGCTGAACTGGGAGTGAATATCGAATGCTCGATTGAAACGGTTGAGAAATGCCTGGACCAACTGGGGCTGTGTTTCTGTTTCGCGCCGCTGTTCCATCCATCGGTCAAGAATGTAACCAAAGTCCGCAAGTCACTTGATCACCCCACGATCTTCAACTTGCTGGGACCGCTGTGCAATCCGGCCGGGGCAAGATTTCAAATCCTGGGCGCTGGACGCGGTGAAACCCGTGACAAGCTGGCTCGCGCTTTGGCACTACTGGGAACCGAACGGGCGCTGGTCGTTCACTCACGCGATGGCCTGGGTGAAATCTCGGTGTCGGACGTAACCGACGTCTCCGAGGTGCGAGGAACCTACGTCACCGAAGGCACGTTGGCACCAGTCGACTTTGGACTGGAAAAGGGCCGGCTGGTGATGATCAAGGCCAGTGACCCACGGGAAAGCGCCGAAATAATTCAACGCGTCCTGGGAGGCCACAGCGGTGTCGCCAGGAATATCGTCATTGCCAATGCCGCCGCCGCGCTGTGGGTGGCGGGCTTGTGCGACAGCCTGGAAATCGGCGCCGAACGATGCGCGACCGCGATCGATAACGGACAAGCCACCGAAATGCTCAACGATCTGGTTGAGATGACGAATCGGAAGTAGCTTGAGCCATCGGCAAGTAGTAGCTTGGGCCATTGGCCTTGTCCTTACACACAATTGTTGATTTTCCTTGCGA
>CAZJEK010000134.1:1928-13779 GCA_964545005.1 uncultured Pirellulaceae bacterium | reverse complement strand
AATCATGCAAAGACAACGAAAAACAAGCATGATTTGTGGGTAACGACAAGGCCTTAGAGTTGTCCAAACTTTAAAAGGATTCGATGACTTTGGTAGATCGCCTCTCAGATCCGTCACTGAGAGGAATCATCGCAATCAAGAAGCGGTTGACCAAGCTGGAAATCGAACAGCGAAAACTAAAGTCAAAGATCACCGATCTAACTCTCCAAATCCGCGACCGCCGAGACCTGGCTAACTCAACTAAGGAAGTGCAATCGGGCGTATGAAAATTTGCCAGTCTCAGCGACACATAGGGGATGCCCCGTGACACTTTTGATGTGGCCTCTGAGAAAAAACGTAATGTGTTTGTTTTGAAAAAACAAACGATGACCGCCAGCAAAAATTTGTACCGGTCGCTACTCCTCATTTCGAGGCAATGCCGCGATCATTTTCGGCAAGTTTTTGTTTCAGTGATTCGCCTGTAGCCCTTCTCAACCTCCGTCAAAGCGGACTCCAGCCGCCGGGTTGCCCGAACGATCTCGGCCCGGAATCGCGTCACGCGACCAAGCTTCCGACGGGTGTTGCGAAACAAGTTCTTGATCGCGTTGGTGCTTAACAGGTTTCGATGGAGCGTCCTTGGCACGCCAAGGCACCGAAGGGCAATCAAATCTTCCCCAGCTTCGTTAGAGCTACGCAGTGCTTCGGCGTTCAAGGGCGTCAAGAATTGGGTCAGTTCATTGATAACTTCTCTTGCGGCTTCTTCGCCCTGCACCTCACGCAGTCCTCGTGCCGCTGACGGAATCGGGGACGGACAATCTACTCCCGATCCCCTTCAAAATCAAGCGACCAGAACTGGTGCCCGCTCAATACCCACGATCGAATGGCCGATGCTTTTCGCCGCAAAGCGACGTTACCTCTTTGGCCATGACATCGCTGGTCATCTCCAGGACCGCGCCTCGTAGGTGCTGCCGAAAACGTTCCGACACTTGATCAGAAGAAACTTGTCCCAGTGTTCGGCGACAATTAGAAATTCACTTTAGCGACAATTAGAATTTCTGTGTTCGGGTATTGGAATCAGTTTTGCTTGTGGCCTTTTGTTGAGCTGTTTGTTTACGATTTGGTCTTTGTTTTCTTTGCCGTCTCGACTCGATAGCTGGGGACGTTGAGTTCGATAATCACGCTGTGATGAACCAGTCGGTCGATGGCAGCTGCCGTGGTCATCGCGTCCTTGAAGATCTGGTCCTACTTGCTGAAAGCCAGGTTGCTGGTCAGCAGCACACTGCCGCGTTCGTACCGCTCGGCCAGCAGAGTGAACAACACCTCCATCTCCTCGCGGCTCTGTTGCACATAGCCCAGGTCGTCGATAATCAAGCCGTCGAACTTGGCATACTGCTTGATCAATCGCGGCAACCTCAGATCCCGCTTGGCGATGAGCAACTGCTGCACCAGCAGACTGCAGGTGGTAAACAGCATGCTGTGCCCTTGCTGAATTAACTGCTCGGCCAAGGCACACAAGGCATGCGACTTGCCAGAGCCAGGCTTGCCAAAGATCAAGATGTTCTCGCGGCGGCTCAAGAACGAACCATCGCGGAGTGTTTGCAGTTGACGCTGCACACCCACCGGCAGGCGGCTGAAGTCGAACGACTCCCAGGTCTTGCCCAGCGGAAGTTTTGAGCGTGTCATTAACCGCCGGATTCGACCCACTCTGCGGGCCTCGCACTCGAACGTCGTCAACTCCGACAGGTAGTCCAGATAACTCAGCCCCTCCTGATTGGCTCGCTGGGTCGTTTCCTGAAAGTGATCCCGAAAGCTCGGCAGTCGCAGCTCCCGAAACTGATCGAACAGTTCCTGGGTCTGCTGGGCCGACCGCTGGGCCGGTTCCTGCTTGGGCTTGGTGGGCTTGGTGGTTGTCTTCCTGGTCGTCCGTTTCATGGTCGATGTCCTCCATGTCATCGTGGTGAAGTAACGCATCAAAGTCGCTTACAGGCGGAGAATATTCCCCGAGACAGGGTACTCAAAAGCCCAAGGAGAAAGGGGGTGCTCAGAGTTGCATTGGTTGTCAACCCAACAAATGATTTACCGGGAACTGAAGTGGAAGCTGATGCGGTTGAAACCATTTTGAATCGATTCAGTGATCAGATCTCGCTGACTAAACTCAACGGCAATCATGCAACACGAGTGGAAGTTAAAAAGCTACTCTCCACGTCGGACGTCTTTCATTATTGCGGGCACGCGTTTTTCGACGGGCCCGGTGAAACAGAAAGTGGATTGGAGCTTGCATCCAATGAACGGCTGACGCTCCGAGACATTCGTGAACTGGATTCTGTCCCAAGAGTCGTATTTTTCAACGCATGTGAATCAGCAAGAGTGCGCGGCAATGAGGTTGCTTTGCGTGGAGCCAGCGACACGCCTGGTTACCAAGCTGCGGCGTTTGCAGAAATCATCTTGAGGGCTGGTGTAGACGCGTACCTGGGGACCTATTGGCAAGTTACTGATTCAGCAGCGGCAAAATTCGCGTCGACCGTCTATACAAATCTTGCTTCTGGCCAGTCTCTTGAAAAAGCGGTTAGAGATTCGCGTCGAATGCTCTGGGAAACTGACGAGAATGACTGGGCCAACTACTTGTTCTACGGCAATGGAGCTTTCAAACTTCATCGATAAATGAATCGAGATTACCCCCCCCCGTTCTTGGCAGTCTCCAAACCAGGTCTCGGTGGCTTTAGCGACATTGGATCTGAAATGTCCTAACCGCATTCAAGAACAACCGCGTGGACAACAATTGACTCGAGAAAAAGCGTGAAAATGCAACTAAGGAATCGTATATGTCTGCATCTGTGGGCGTTTACGGTTCGTTCTTTGAGTTTTCAGAATGAGAGCCGAATTGTGTCTATGTTGGCGATCAATCTGAATTGCAGGTCCTCAGTTTGGCACGTCAAATTTCGCCTAGCAATAATTCAACCTCCTGCTCTGCAAACAGATTGTATCTCTCCAACGCTTCTTTGACCTGTTCAGTCGTTGGTTCGTAGAGATCACACTCACTAAAGGCATCCAAAACCATGTTGTATTGTTTCACCAGCGTTTCTTGGGGGCGGGTTATCTTCTTTCCGTCCAGGACTTCACCTGGCTGATAGCGAACTGATTGAGAAATTAGCAACGCTGCTACAATTTCGCCGCAATAGTTATTCTCATCGCACACTCTCTGCAACAACTCAACATCACCGTGGAGGCTGTCCCAAAGAGAATAAAGGTAGCCGTTGAAGAACTCCTTGTCTGTATCTTGTCCGCTGGTCGCAACTGCGAGCATTCGGTTAACTGGAGCGATCAAACGACCATTCTTGACCACGCCACGCTTGTGCCAAAGCGTCAACACCTTTACCAGAGTCGTAAAGATATCGAGGAAGTTCACCATTCCATTGATGTTCCCACGTTCTGAATGCTTCTTCAGCTTCTTCTTAATGTGTCGTTCGACGAATTCCGAAATCGCTTTCTCGATATTGGGTGATTCTCGTTTGGCATTCAACAACCAATCCGGTGCAATGTCATCTTGATAGGGATCGGAAATCCGAATTCGAAACTTTCTCTTGCTTCCACCTCGCCCACTCCCATCATGAAACCGAATATTCAAATGTCGAAGATAGTCCGCAACTGCCTTTGCTCCATCTCTACGGCCAAGTTCATCCAAGTATTCTTGCAGTCCGTCACCGGTAGTTTCAATTCGACTTTTGGATGAAGATGCGCCCTCTCCAGGCACGTAGGTTAGTCGCTCCTCCTGCACAATCCATACAGGCAAGCTTCGCACTTTCGTTCCGTCAGCCAGTTCGGCGTGCAACGTTGCCAGGATAGTTCCCTTACAGTCGGCGAGGCTGTTTTCAGGAAGAGGAAGCGTTTCGGTTGCCTTCTCCGCAAGCGGGACGCTGAGCATTTTCCTGGGCAACTTCTCGCTAGGTGTCCGAATCCCCAATCGCAAACTTACTACAGTTTCGCCTAGTGAGTGCGAGTGTGTAATACGAAGATTGTTTTCGTTTAGGAGCACGGCAGACTTGAGTCGCAAACTTTGTGGATCAGTTGGTTGTGATTCTGGCGGCTCTTCTCGCCCAGGATCAAAATCTTCTTTTGACAACTTTCGTTTAGTTAAGTCACTGTCAAAAAGGTTCCCAATCAATTCATCGGTATCTTTGATTAGTAGGCAAGCTTCCACGTTCCGTCCTTCAAATGCAGCGGAAGTGAAGTTTGCGCTTCCGACCAAGCATCCACTTTCGGTTTCTGATTCCCATGCAATCAATTTTGCATGAACTCGACGGGAAGCATCTTTTCCAGTGGTGTTGTGAAACTCGGACAAATGAAATGAAGGCAGCTTTTTTAAGGGACCAATCGGCAGGTTTGTGTACCCTTGCTGCACCAGCATTTCAACTTTTGCTTTGGGCCATTTCTGAGCGAGCCGTTTGCAAATCCTTCCGTCCTTGTCATGAAAAGGAGAAATGACAAAGAACTTGCTAGGCTTGGATTCGCCAATTGCTCCCTCAACTGTTTCCCAAAGCGGTCCGTTGTATGTGTGAACAAGAGTAACTTGTTGATCGGCTGATGGCTCTTTGTACTGCTCCACCCACCTGTATTCACGTTTTGTTTCGGCGATCCATTCCAAAGCTATACGTCCGACCTCGGCATCTGCAGCTTGCACAGCACGCTGAAAAAAACTCAGTGTTGCGGAAGCAAGCTGCATTGCTTTGGGGTTTTCGTCTTCAAACTCGAACGGAATTGAATTCAGAAGCTCCAAATTGCTTGAACAACCTGATCGTGTGAGGTTGTTGCTCCCGCACATTACTCTTCCACCGCTTTCTGACAGAAGTAGATTTAGCTTGGGGTGAAAAACACCTTGACCCGTGCGCACCGGGACAACAAGGTATCGTCGGTTCAGAGTTCTTGCACGAACATCACGATGAAGAAGTTCTTGCCATTGCCGAGCGTCCATAAACACAGCAATGCGTCTCGCCTTTTTCAGAGTAGGGCAACTCAAGAGACGTGTTTCAAAGAAGTCTGGATCGAATTGGAAAGTGGAGAAGAAGGCGATTTGCGCAGGTTCGCCTTCGAACAACGAGAAGCAATCGAGATAGTTCAACTGCCACCCCCGTTCTGAAGTTCAGATTCCAATCGGGCTAGCCCTTCATCGGTAAGTCGTGTGACTTCATTTTCATCATTTTCCAGCAGGGCTAAGTCCTTCATAATTTGGACAGCACTACCAAACCGAGGATTGCCGATACCGATTTTTCCATGTGGCAGTTCCGCAATAACTTTTGCCCCGTCAACTTGAAGCAAACAACGGTCACCTCGTTTGGTCTTTTGAAACGCCATTGCTTGGTGCTGTTGCACGACGTATCTGGAAAGCACGAAATCGGCGAGTTTCGCCCACGAGCAAGACCACCATTGGCCAAAGTGTTGTTCCATCCCTTGCAAAGCGCCCGGCGGCCCAAGATCCAAGTAAGGATCGTTTGCCACTGAAGCCAGCCACTTCCCATAGTCAGATTCTGCCCATTGGTGATATCGACCCAACGTCAGCACGAACAAAATCATGGGCGCAGCCAAACCTGTTGAATCACCTAGAAATCGCCGATCTCGAATTGCGTCCTCTAGCCAGTGTTCAGCAACTTTGTTTCTTGGGTCGATGATTTGATCAATTGATTCGCTTGCTGCTTTATCAAGTTTTTGAGCCTCCAAACCAAACTTCTTAAAGAATGCGATTGGATTCGATTCACCAAATGAACTCGTCAACTCGATTTCCAAGAACTCTGCCAAATGGCGTTGAACGGTGTTGTCGTGCAACAACTCTGAAAGTTCCTTGGTTGTTGCACCGGTCACCCCACGTTCATGCAAAGTCGTCACCATCCAAGCGAACATTCCCTCAAGTGCTACAGCCATGTAGTGATGGAAATAGAACATTCGCCATCGAACTGAAATGTCCTTAAGGCAATCAGGCACTTGAATTTCAAAACGCTCCTCATCCGAAACGACGGTTCCGTAGTAAACCGCCATTGAAAAATGTGACACGCTCAAGTCCCAGCCATCTTCGCTCAACTGTTTGCAAAGCTCCATCGTCAGCACAAGAGAGCGATTGCGGACCCAATGCGAATCCTTCTTGGCACTTTTCTTGGCGAAAAATATCTCAAGCAAGTGATTTCGATCTGACGAACTGGCATCAGTCAACTCGCAAAGTCCACCACGTTCGCCCCACTCTCGAAGGCTGTCTGCGGAACACTTTCTGTCAAAACTTGCGATGGTTTTGACTGAATCAAGATGACCAACGGAAGAGTCGTAGCTCTCGGCAAGGAGCTTCCCAAGCGGCGACAAATCAATGTTATCAAATGTAAACTCAACCTTCTCGGCTTCTTCGGACTCGATTCGCTCTTCATCAGTCAAAAAGCAACCAAGATTTACAAGTGAGTTGTAGTAGGCATCCAATGCAGGGACTTTCGCAAATTTCAGGTCTTTGAAATTGGCTTCCGTTTTCGTCCGATCCCATCCGCTCGCTTTATTCGATCCAACCAAATTGCCGCCATCACACGGATGTCCGTCATGGTGCAGGATGCAAGCCAGAGTCAGTGCAGCTTCACGAATCTTTATGGCTTCTCTCAGACCAAGAGCGTGCGGCTGTCCCTTTTCATGAGTCTGGAAATGTTGAATGCACCAAGGGATAAACGAAAAGTAACGTGCCCTTGGCGTGATAGATGTAATGCAATGCAACAAGCGTCCAGCCAGCCGAGTCGATCCCCGCAGGCCCAAACCTAGCGGATCTTGAACAGATGTGGCGGGAACATTTTTACTCCAGCGAACCAACTGTATCTTGGGTTTCGGTTTCTTCTTTGCCATCGAGTTCGTATTTCATAGAGACTACTGAAGCTCATCAACTTGCTTTTTCGACTCCGCATGTTCGTCTTCAAGCTTCTGGAAGTGTTTTACCGCTTTCCCAAACCCCAGTCCTTCGGCAACTTTTTTCATTTCCGTGATAAGCGTATGCCGTTCCACTTTCCACCCACCAAAGTTGTATGTTCTCACGTAGGGTCGCATGGCGTTCCATTGATGCTGATAGACAATGTCCTCGCTGAGATAGCGGACGTAGTCGTTAGATGCGAATTCCTTGTTTTCCCAAAAACAATGCGATTCTTCACCCATGACGGCAGTTCCTTCTTCAAGAAGATGAACAAGGTCAAACAGACCTCGAACTGGGTTGCCATTTGAGGTTCGATAACCTTGAAACATCCGATTTGACATTACGGCACAAGTCTGAACCTTCTTTACGCCGCTAAGGTCAAACCCAAGAAGATATTCCAAATACTCACGAAAGCCCTTGTTTTCGTCCCAGTTAATTTTCACAAAGCTCAACTGTGAGTCAGCCTTTTGAATATAGTCCCAGCTAGTTCTCAGTTCGTGGGCTCCGGTAGGCAATAGAGAGTTCTTGCATTCGTGGACGAATAAGCAATCACCCAACACTGCTGCAACATCAATTTCTCCTCTTTGGCTTTTGAACTCGAAGTTGCAATTTGCTTTTACAAGCTTCGTTTTCTTGCTCAAAGCGTGATGAAGTAGATCTACCACGGGGTCTTCCGTCCCCTCCTCATACAGCCGAGCCTTCATAAGCTGCATGGCACTTCTAATGACATTAGACTCTCCAGCAATGTTCATTGGGATCATGAACCCCTTGTCAACGACCTCAATCAATGGCTGATACTGAATGTCAAAGACAGGAGGTTCTTTAGTATTCCACGTGAATAGCTCAATCAGCTTCTTGGCCTTATCAGCGGGAAGTACAAATTCCAAGATCTGCGACAACCCTGCTCTTGGGTAAAACGGAATCATTGATTTGATTGCGATTGGCTTGTCGTCACTCTCTGTGCAGAAAATTTCCATCAAGTGAGGTGCAGAAAACCAGCGAATGAAATTGAGAATTCTTTGAAAGTGAACCATGTCTTCGACGGTCACATCCTTTGTAACTTCAAACTGCATTAGCTTTGCCAATGGTGTAAGGTAAGTGCGCTCCGCACTTCGAAGCGAAATATGTTCTTCGACAAATAGATCGGACGTTTTCAGTGGCTCCCAGGCTTTGGGATTGCCTGGCAACGCAAATGCAAACCGGTCTGGATTTTCAAGGCGTTGAACACCCTTGCCGCCCATATCGTAAAACAGTTTTCCTGCCACGGCTCGCAGTGAGGCTCCCTTCGTGGCGTGTCTGTCAAAACCAGCCATGTCTTGCATCTCAGTCTGCACATATCCAAGCCGAATGGATCTCTCAAATTCGAGTGAAGGTGGAGCCAATTCAAATTCGTTGTCCCTCTTTTTTTTCAACGAATAGTCAAAACTGTCGATTTGAGTTTCCATTTCAAAAACAGCACGCACATGAGCAGCTTCATATAGCAATTCCGTGTGTTCGCTAAACTTGTCCAAGTCGAGCATTGGCGCACTATTGATTGGCCCGAAATTCTCTTGGTAAAGAAAGAAAATGTAGGACAGTGCTTCCGCACGTTGATCGAAAGTAAAGAAGTCGTAGTCCGAACTGTCGTCCGCATCACCGCCGTGAGTCAGGCCGAACCACGCTGCCTTTTGAAACATCAACTCAACCGCTACCAAAAGACTTTTCAGAGTAGATTCTCTCCCAACATCTAGTGCTCCCAAAATCTTGTCTCGGCGAGCTTTGGCATCTTCTGCTAGAGCACAGAGGTTCACTATTGAATGCAGGTATGTCGTAGTCCGGTCATCAACTATTTCTGGAAGTTTTGACTTCAACAATCCATCTACAATTGTTGAAACGCACTCAATTTGAAAGTCGTAGCGAGAAGGGCGAAGCACTCCTCTTTTACGAACGCTCGCCAAGAATCTTTCGCAGTCAAGAACTAACCCAACTGCTGCCAGGTTTGAGCCGGACTTGGAATCTTTATTGGGAACTGCCTTTCGAAAAGCCTTAAACAGAGTCTCGGACTCTCTGTTCGAAAGCCTTGGGTATTTGCCAAGTGCTTCCAAGTCGTTGGTCCAATTGTTGTCAGGTGAATTGGCGAGGACATCTTTTAGCGCCATTTGATAGATTCCGAGAAGGTATGTTGCCGCCATTTGTTTGAGACAGGAGTTACGCCACTACGCACCGATTCAATCTTTCCCGACGCTTCTCCCAATCAGGCATAAGCTTCTTCAATAGCGAATAAAACTCGCTACCGTGGTTGTACTCTTTCAAGTGGCAAAGCTCATGGACGATCACGTATTCGATACAAATCTTCGGAGCGGCGATGAGTTCTGAATTGAGAAGTATGATTCCGTCCTTCGTGCAACTTCCCCATCGTGTTTTCATCTTGCGGATCTGAAACGAATCAGCTTCGATTCCGTATCGCTTAGCTCTTTCCGCCACTTGATCGAACAACTCTTGGAATACAACGTCGGCTCGGTTACGAAACCAGCGCTGAACCAAAGTTCGAACTCGCTTGTTGTTTCTTCTGTCTTTCAGTGTGACTACCAACTGGCCTCGTGACATCTTTACCGATTCATCAGAACCTTGGTAAATGCGAAGCCGATATTGACGCCCCAGATAGCGATGAGCCTCGCCGCTAACAAACTTACGAGGCGGAATCGCTGGAAGAAAGTTCTCAAAGAAACGTTGTTGTTGGATAATCCAGGCGGCACGTTTCTCGACCTTCTGTTCGACAACATGATCGTCACTTCCATCTGGAGCAGTGACAACAACCGACAGGTCTGGGTTCACGTCGATACCAAGAGTTCGTCTGGATGAGTACTGAAGCTGATATTCGATTCGCTTTCGTCCGTACTGCAATTTCCGTGAAAGCATGGGAGGCGAGGGCTTGTTCATTGGATACGATCCCTTCGCTTGGCGACACGAATGATCCCTTCAAGGATCTCGTCAATGTCTGCATGTGTGAGGTTTAGGTCGTGTCGACCCTTAACACTGAATAGCAGATCATCCAGGTCATTGACCATTGCGTTCTCGACATCACGGTTGTCCGTCCAGTCTCGGACCTTCTTCTCTTCAATGATGGATTTAGCCTTGAGGGCTGTCTCTGCTGAGATGGTAGAGAAATCGGGATTGTCGCTATCGCCACTAACTTTTTGAAATCCTTCAATCAACAAACGATAGTACGCCTTTGCGTCAGGATGCCCCTTCAGGCTGACTGGCAGTTTTGAGCTTCCTTGGTCCTTTGCTTCGGCCCATGCCGCAAGCATCTTTTGAAGATACTCTTCTTCGGACAGTCGCTTTGCCAAGTACTCTTTAATCGCCTCGTCGATCACTTCAGAGAGCTTTTGAAACAGCACCGGATCTTCTTCCATCTTCTCCGTACAAGTCTTCTTTACACGAGAAGCAACGTAGTCCGCCTTGGCTGCATCACCTTCAATCCCCGCAAGCTCTTCGTCGATATTCTCAACTTCGAAAATGTTGACCGGCTCAATGATCTGCTTCACTTCCTCAGCGCCAATATGCTTGGCCACCATGTTGCGGATCTGATCTTCGTATTCCTTGTAATCAACCGCCTCGTTGTATCGCTGCTTGACAGCCGCTCGGAGATTGCGGAAATACTTCAAGTCATCCAAGTACCTTTTGACAGTCGTTTTTGGTGTTTCATCGTGAAACTTAGAAGAACTCAAAGCAATCTGTAGCGTCTTTGCAAACGCACTCAGCGCATCATAAAAGTCCTGGCGAACATCCTTTGGCCGAAGCCATTGCTGCATCTGTTCAAGACCTTTCTTGTTGGCAACTCCATTGAAAACAGACCATGTATTTGTGTGCCGTTCTTTTAACTTGGCAACTTCTTCACCAATATCAGTAAACGTGCCTTCAATATCGTCATCATCAAATCCACCAAGGGCATCGTACTTCTTGACTGCGGCATCAATCTCACCAAAGATCCCTCGGTAATCAATCACCAAACCAAAATCCTTGCCGTCAAAGAGACGGTTAACTCTGGCAATCGCTTGCAGGATACTGTGATCCTTAAGTCTTTTGTCGATGTAAAGTACAGTGTTGCATGGAGCGTCGAAGCCAGTCAGCAATTTGTCAACGCAAATAATGATCTCCGGCTCTTGCTTCTTTTCAAAGTCGCTCAAGACAGACTTCAAGAGCTTCTTTTCAGATCCGAATTCATCCATCAATGATTTCCAGAATTTCTGGATCTCCGGAATGTCCTCCTCTTCGATGGTCTCGTTGTCTTCCCTCGTGTCTGGTGGCGAGATAATTACACGAGTTGCTACCTTTCGATTTGGGTGGTCTTCACCGATCTCTTGGAAAAGCTGGTGATACTTCAGCGCCATCGCCTTGCTGCTGACAGCGAACTGACCTTTGAACTTAGTTCCTTTGAAATTTTCGTTGAAATGCGAAGCGATATCAAAGGCGACTTCGTACAAGCGTTCGGATGCTTTCGACAATTCTTCCTCTCGTCGAAACTTCCTTTTCAGATCCGCCTTTTGTTCCTTGGTCAAGTCGGCGGTGATTCGCTCGAACCACTTGTCGAGAGCTTTCTTGTCACTATGAAGTTCAGACATTCTGCCTTCATAAAGAATCGGTGTGACAGCCTTATCCTCAACTGCCTGCCGCATCGGGTACGAATGAATGAAGCCGCCAAACTTCTGAGCCGTGTTCTTCTCATTCTTGAGCAGGGGCGTTCCAGTGAATCCCAGGTAACAAGCATTCGGAAACACCTGCTTCATTTTCGCATGGGCGATTCCGTACTGGCTACGATGGCTTTCATCGACCAGGACGAACACGTTGCTGCTTTCGTCTTTCAAGTCATGATTGTTCGAAGCCGACTCAAACTTGTCGATGATCGTTGTAATGATGTCGGCTTTACCTTGGCTAACGAGCTTCACCAGGTCTGCACCGCTTTTCGCC
>CAZJEK010000134.1:0-1918 GCA_964545005.1 uncultured Pirellulaceae bacterium | reverse complement strand
CTTGTAGATCTGGTCATCCAAGTTCACACGATCAGTGACGATAATGACCTTTGGGTTCTTGATCGTAGGCTCAAGTGCCAGCGCCTTGGCGAGCATGACCATAGTGAGGCTTTTTCCTGATCCGGTCGTATGCCAGATGATCCCTCCGGGCCTTTGTTCATCCCCCTTTGATTTCGTGACTCGTTCAAGCGTTTCGCCGACGGCAAAGTACTGCTGGTAGCGGGCAACCTTTTTGATGTTCTTGTCGAATACGATGAAACGATAAGTCAGTTCGAGCAAACCGTTCAGGCCGAAGAAGCGAATACAAAAACAAGTCCTGTGGAGAAGGAGCTCGTTCCCCCGCTGACAGAATCTGCTTCGCCCTGGAAACCATTTTAGGTTGGCGACTTTCGAAGACTCGATCTTGCTGTTCAGACGACAGCGGCGAGTTGATTAGCTTGTGTACTTTGGAGTTCAGCTCATCGTCGTTTTCTTCTTTCCAGATTGCCCAGAATTTTTTCGGAGTCCCAGCCGTTCCGAACTTCGCTCTATTTTGACAAATAGAAATGAGCAACTGCGAATAGATGAATAGGTGCGGAATTTCGTCTGATCGCTGGTTACGAAGATGTTGGCTAATTCCTTGTTCAAGTGCATCCTTCAAGTCAGGGCGTTTGCATTCGATAACAACGAATGGAATCCCGTTTACGAAAAGGACGATATCAGGACGTCGTGTTTCGTGAGAAGCAGTGCGTTCCACTTCGAATTCGTCAGAGATATGAAAGACGTTGTTGCTGGGAGAATCCCAGTCGATGTACTGAATCGTGAAACTCTTTCTGTTTCCATCAATCGTCTGTTCAAGCGACTTTCCAAGTGTCAACAGGTCAAAGACTACTTCGTTCGAAGCAACAAGCCCGTCGTATTGGACACTGGTTATCGCTTCGATGGCGTCTTTGATGTTGCCGTCTGTGAAATCGTATGTGTTTCCTTTGAAGCCGATCTTATTGATCTCACGAAGTTGACCCTCCAGAACGTTCTCCAAGATAACCTTGCTACGTTTGCCTCCTCGACTACGTAATGATTCTATTGGAGTGAGATACTTGTAGCCCATCTGCTGCAATAGGTGCAAAGCAGGTATCTGCGAAACGAGGTCTTCGAGAAATTCTGATACAGGCATCTTAACCCTTGGATTTCCTGGAAACAGAGTCCCTTGGAACACTTGGGCTAAATATCTGCTGCATAAATCCCTGTTGTTGTAGTCGCAACAATTCAACCTTCTGGGAAGCTAACTTCAGATGGCGGTCGGACGACAACAAGAATTCAGCAATGTTTTGTTGCTCTGGTTTTGGAGGAATCCGAGTTGGAATTGCCGCAAAGTCCTCGTAGTAAAGCCGAAGACGATCATCAGCAATTCCATGTGAAAAATCTCTGAATTTCTTTAGCGTGTATGGCTGTTTGAAGAAGTACGAGGCGAATAGCGAATCAATCAACTCAGTCGGCTCAAGAACTACATAAGCTGGACTGACGAGTCCGTCTTCATATGCGAGCCCGAATGCCCCCTGCCACATTCGCATCATGTTGTAGGCAATGTCCCCTTTTCGAACGAGAAGGTGCTCTGCATCCGAAAGGTTCGATTCCATTTTTCGATCTAAAGTTGACCTTTCTACTAATCCCTGGTCCATAGTGACAGAAAAAACAGGAAGACCTTCAATCCCATTTTCCGTTCTTCTTGTGAACAATTGCCCCATCTCGAAGGTATCTCAGTCATCATCCGCCATAGCCAAACTCCTTTATGAATTCAGCAAGTTGCAATTCTGCTTCAACCAGACTCTGATCCACTTTTTCGATCTGTTTTTGAACATCAGAGATATCAACAACCGCAGGCTCTTGAAAGGTGTCAACGTATCGCCGAATGTTCAGGTTGTAACCATTGCGCTTCATA
>CAZJEK010000133.1:0-13982 GCA_964545005.1 uncultured Pirellulaceae bacterium | reverse complement strand
GTGTAATTCTTGTACTCACGGTCTGCATTCGGTGCCGCCCCTAAAGTTTGCAAGCTATCAGCACTGTTTTTTTTCCAACCAGATCCACAACAGGGATACGATAGCGAGTGCTTGTTCAGCACTTATCCTTCACCCCACGCAGGTCCTCGATGTCCGAAAAACAGTCCCTTGGCAAACGTTTAGCGCGTTGGACCAAACGAATCGTGAAAGGCCTGCTCCTGTTGCTGGTCAGTTATGGTTTGATCGTGCTGGTCGGTTTGATTCCCGTAAATACAGATTTTGTCCCAGCGGAATCAGGTGTGACGATTTATGTTCGATCCAATAGCGTTCACGCCGATTTGATTGTGCCGAAAACAAACGACCTGGCCGACTGGGTTGCCGAGTTTTCCGATTTTGAATTCCGGGGCAACTTGTCGCGCACGACCCATGTCGCGATCGGCTGGGGCGACAAAGGCTTTTTCCTGAAGACTCCTACCTGGTCCGATTTAAAGCTGTCGATCGCCGCCAAGGCTCTGTTGTGGCCTTCGGACAGTTGCATGCACGTGGAATTTATCGACCCAAACTACTATCCCGGGATTGCCTCGGTGACAATTTCGGATGCCCAGTATCGCGATTTGTGCGCCTATATTCGAAACCGATTCAAGACCGACGCCGGCGGAAATTACATCCAGATTTCAGGGTATCACTACGGCACCAACGATGCTTTTTTCGAAGCCCACGGTCACTACCACATCTTCAACACATGCAATTCCTGGGTCGGTGGCGGGTTGAAAGCGACTGGAGTCAAGGCTCCCTGGTTTTCCTCGTTGCCCAAGACACCCATGCTTTATCTGGACTGAGCTGAGTAGATAGGACGCTGATACGATGACATTTTTTTTGAGCAACATTGAACCAAAGTACTTTTGAACCGCAGAGACGCAGAGTACGGGGAGATCGCCGAAGCCTGAACTGGGATTTGCCCTTCCTCAGCAAACTCTGCGCCTCTGCGGTTTGTTTTCCACGAGATGCAAGGATGCAGAAAAACGGTTCCCGGAACGAAAAGCGACCATTTGCAACTTGAACTCGCGTGTTGGACTGAGCTATGCCAGCTTGGGTTCGGCCCGGCTGATCAACACGACTTCATCGCCAGCAGCAAACGTGTATCCATCGGGATTAATAATGGCTTCCCCGCCGGCCTGATGAACCGCCACCAGAATCACGTTGTTTCGTTGCCTGACTTTGGTCAGTTGTTCATCGAATGTCGTGTCCACCCATGAATCGGGAATCGGCACACGATAAAACTCATTCCCACGTTCGTACGTCATCAGCTCAGTTACGACGTTGACCAGTCCACGTTTCATGGCAGCCTGAGCCAGGATATGAGCCCCATATTCGCCGCTGACCACAAAATCATTGACGTTGCCGGCTTCCAGGTGAGACGCGTAACTCCGATTGACCAGTTCGGCACAAGTGTAAACCGATTCGTTGATTTTTTCGACGGTCAAGGCAGCCAGGATGGTCCGCGCGTCGGCATCTTGCTCGCTCCTGCCGCCGGTCAAATCGGATAACACCAGGCATGTCTTGGCGCGACTGATTCCTGCGCGGTGGAGCGCATTGACTTTCGTAAAGTCATCGTGAACAAACATTACGTTGCCCAGCGATTCCGATTCGGATTCCAGCAGTTCGGGATCCACTTCGGTGATTACGACCACGGGGATTTTTCGCGACGCGGGGCTGGCGCGATATTCCCGAATGATGATCGGCGTCTTTTGTGTCCAACCGCAGATGACAATGTGCCCCGATAAAGCATCCCATTCCACGACTCTTCCTTCACTTCGCATTCGATCGACCATGAACGCGGAAACCGTTCCCGCAAAGATGGCGAAAATCGTCATCCCCATGAACATTAAAAACACTGTCACCAGCTTGCTGCTTAATGACTTCGGAGGACCCGGAATCGGCTCGCCCGACAGCAAGGTATAGATGCTGAACCAGAACGAGGACTGCAAATCAAACTCCTGCGGTGGTTCGCCGTCCTCCGACAAATCGATTTCCGCTGCCGCATTGAGCCCACGAGGATTGCTGTTTTCGAAATGAGTAATCGCCAGGGTCCCAAAGCCGACGGCGACCACCAGCATCCCGCAGATCATCAAAAAATCGACGGCACTCTTGCGGAATATGCTCGGATAATGATTGGACAGGCGGGAAAATATCCCCAGCAGTCGCAACAGCCGAATCAAACGCAGCAATCGCAACGCGCGTGCCGAACGAAAAATCCGAAACATTGGAATGGTGGCGATGATATCCAGCCAGAATTCAGCAAAGAAGGCGCGTTTGGAACTTGCCGCCAGATATCGCAATGTCAATTCAACGATGAAAACCAAAGTGATCAGCTCGTTGATCAACATGATCCAGCCCAGGTTTTCGCGACTCCAACTCCCCCAGGCCGTCAGCGGGTGCTGAGAGTTCAACGAACGACTGATCTCGGATTCCAACCAGAACTCAACCAGCGTCAGCATCACGCTGGCCAATACCAATACGCCAATCCCAATCTCAACGCTGGCGCGATTG
This sequence comes from uncultured Pirellulaceae bacterium, assembly GCA_964545005.1. GTDB lineage: Bacteria > Planctomycetota > Planctomycetia > Pirellulales > Pirellulaceae > Mariniblastus. The sequence continues at coordinate 11,432 of CAZJEK010000133.1, read as the reverse complement.
AAAAACTTGTTCAGTGCGATCTGCCATGGAGACAACTCCCGGCGGGAAATGGTCTGGAGTTGCTTCGCCACGATCAGGCCCGGTCCTGCATCAGCGAATGCAATAGAAAATGATGCTTACCAAGTTTACCGCCGTAGTTTCCAGCGCTGATTCGAATTGGCTGGTGCTGACATGCGGCGACGATTCCTGCGTTGATGGCGGAGGCAACCGCATCGTGACTCATCCCATCGATCACAATTTCATAAACACAACCGGCCTGGTCAGGCAATCGTGTTTCGACGCGGCCGCGTAACGTTGGACAAAATGCATCGTATGTCGACGCGACCAGATTGCTGTATTTGGACCCGACCTTGCTACCGCTGCGTACGACTCCTCCCGGAAAGGGCGTAATGACCTGGGCGATGGTGTTGATCGCATCAATCGCAGCTTCAGCAGCTGCCAGGGTCCTCGGTTGGTCTCGACCTACAATCAGGAAGTTGCCTCCAGCGACTCCTTTGGCAACGCCAATGGTGTCTTCCACGATGAACTCACCATCCATTACTGGAACTCGCCACAATCGGCGTTGGTTGACGATTTTGCTTTTTTGATAGCCGTCCCCGAAATAGCGAACCTGCTGGCCCATGCCAATGGCCGCCGGCTTGAATGATTCGAGGTCATCGGGATAGACCTGGTCTGCTGCCAACCCATCAAACACCGCTGTGGTGGGACACGTCATCAGACACTGGCCGACTCGATTGGTGATCGCCTTCTGCAGCGCATCGGTGGAAAATGCAAACAACAGCAACGCAGCGCCAGGACGACCGTCAAAGGTCTGTTCGGCCGACAGGTAGCATTCCAGTCCTGCTTCGGCATCGCAACCGATCACCGATGTCGCGTAACCGGTCGTGGTTCGAATGGCAGCATCCAGCCAGCGACGATTCAACGCGGTGACAATCAACCGGGCGTACCGCATCCCGAAGCCTTCGGCAAAGGTGTCTTCGATTTCGACGTCGTTGATCTTCAACCGTTGATGCTCAATGTAGAAACAGGAAACAGATCTCGTTCAGAATCCGGATTGCGACTTGCAGATTCTAGATAATACTGACATGACTCGCAGCAGGGTTAACGGCATTTCGGCCCCGTGCTAGATTACTGACAAGCTGCCCAGTTTACCCGCCCATGACAGATCCTCAACCAACACGCCGACGTCCAGTTCTCGTGGCAGCTGTCCAGTGGCTGGTCCGATGGTTCTTCCGAATCGTGATGACGCTGTTTTATCGCGTTCGAGTGCATGGTCTGGAAAACTATCCGGCCGACGATCGGATGTTGATCTGTGCCAACCACCAGAGTTTTCTGGATCCGATTGTGTTGGGTGTCGTCTGCCCGCGACCGGTCAATTATCTGGCCCGCAAGACGTTGTTCAAGTTCAAGCCGTTGGCCGTTTTTCTGGATTACAACGATTCGATTCCCATCGACCGCGAATCAACGGGGCTCGAAGGAGTCAAACAAACGCTTAAAAGGCTCAAGCGGGGAGAAGCAGTCGTGATGTTTCCCGAAGGAACCAGGACCGATGACGGAGCCCTGAAACCGTTCAAGTCAGGTTTTTGCCTGCTCGCCAAACGATCCAAAGCGACATTGTTGCCGGTCGGACTGGACGGTTGTTTTCAAGCCTATTCCCGCCACGATATGTTTCCTCGCCCCGGTCGCATCCACGCGGTGATCGGTCAACCGATTCCGTTCGAACAGTATTGTGAACTTGACGACGAACAAACGGCGCAGTTGCTTGAATCCCGAGTACGCACGTGTTTTGAAGTGGCGCGTGAGAAATGGCGGGAAGACAAGAATGTCTCGCCGCAGGCCTTTCGACGCAGTATCGATGACCAGCCGAGTTAGCACTTGCAATTAGAAAGGTTGTTCAATCCCGCCGACCTCCTCTGCGACAGCCTATTCGCCCTAAACCGCCAAACCCATGAGCTTTTTCGCGGTTTCACGGACCAATCAGAACTCATCCGGGTTCAAACCAGGTAATTTGCAAAAACTTTTCCAGCCGTAACGGTCCTGCTTATTAATTGCGTCCTACGGACCGATCCAGTTTTGCAGGTAATCAAATTGCGCCTGAAGGTCCTGGAGGCTCTCCCGTGAGGAAGTTAACGATATTCGCCACTGGCATCGCCCTGCTATTCAGCATCGGGGCAGCCGACAACGCTTGTGCCCAGTGGCCACAAACGACATTCAAAGATTCCAGAATGTCGGTTGAAATCGGCGCTGCGGCATACGATCGTCCCGGCGTCGACTCGCAGGCTCCGGTCGTATCCAGCTCTCTGACCGGAGCAACGCTGTTTTCAGCCGAGCAGGCCAGCGATCTGGGCACCAACTTCGGAGCCCAGGTGAAATTGAACTTCGTCAACCGACGCGATCGGGAAATCGAAATTCGCAGCATCCTGGCAGGTTGGGACGAACAACAAGTCATCAGCCGCGCTGATCTGGTTTCCGGATTTTTCCCGGATCCCACCGCCGCGCCGACCACCTTCGAATATGACTACGAATCGGACTACTTCAGCATCGAGGTCATGCGTCGCCGAGCAATCGTTCCCGGCGTCACGATCATGGCTGGTCCGAGATTCGTTTCGACCAGCGACCTGATCGTCGCTCGCGGATCACGCGACGTCTCCGGGGTTCAGGTGTCGGAAACCCAAACATTCGAAGCAACCAATGCGTTGATCGGTTTACAAGGTGGCTTGGAATTGAATTTCCCGGTTACCCAATCGATTTACGCCAATGGTTTTATTCGAGCCGGTGGTTACTTCAATCCCACTGAGTTCAACACCTTTACGGAGAACTCTTTGACTTCGGTAACGACTTCGACTCGACGCGATGATTCCATCGAATCGTTCCTGGCCGAGGCCGGTGGACGCGTGTATGTCGACCTGCTGCCGAATTGCATCAGCTCATACGTAGGCTACGAAGCAACCTGGATTGACGGTATCGCTTTGGCGACTGCCAATGCTGGCACGACCGGCCCAGGCATCGACACCGCGAATACGACCTTCTTCCATGCGGTAACCTTCGGCGTCCAAATGACCTATTGATCGGCGATCGACGCCGAGTTCGCACCAACGCCAACATCGCCAAACCCAGCGGAAGTCCGCTGGGTTCTGGTACGCTAGCCACTGAGACCTGGAAGTTGTCAACGCAACGGGCACCAGAGAGATTCTCATGACCCACGTGTGGAACATCGCGTTTTTAAAGGACAGCAAGAATCTTCCCTGATTCGTTAACACAAGCGAGAGAGGCTCATCTTTCGGCTCACAGAAAATTTTTTTTCGATCTCGCTTAACGATTTGATCCACCCCATCGCCTAAGTTGGATCGCCCAGGCTTAGGTGATTCGATATCATGCAGCGATGAATGAGATTTCAAGCCCGGCCGCTGACCGCGAACGACGATTCCTGTTTTTGTGTGGAGTCGGCCGAAGTGGCACAACGGTCCTGCGGCGGTCGTTGGGCCTGCATCCGGACATCTATTACAACGGCCAGGAAAACAATCTCGTCCAGGATCTGATTGAAGTCGCGCAGAAGAATTGCACGCAACCCTCTCGTAAACTCGCGATGGTGGTCGACCAGCAGGCCTACGATGCGGCCTTCCGACAGTTGACGATCGATCTGTTGTGGCCCGACCCGCTGCTCCAGCAACGTCCTGTTCTGATGGCCGCCATCAATCCAACCGGTGATCTGCTGGATTACCTGGCTCAGGTTTTCTCTCCGGCAAAGTTTGTTGGTCTGGTTCGCAATGGGATTGAAGTCATCCAGTCTAGAGCCAAGTACACAGCGTTTTCGCACCTGGAATTTGAACAGCATTGCGATACCTGGCTTCGTTGCGCGGGGGTCGTGGATTGGGGTGGCAAGCATCCGGACCAGTTTCGCCTGTTTCGCCACGAGTGGATGTATGAATCAGACCTGGACCACCGATTTTCGAAGCTGTTTCAATGGCTGGGGCTTGATCACCAGACCGCTGTGGCCGAGCAAATTGTGGCGAACTTAACGCATCCGACCAGCGACTCAAAGATTCCGTTTTCCAAAATGTCGCTCACCGAGAAATCAGCTTATTTTGCCAGCAAGCGAGACGCCTGGTATCGTTGGGACGCCGACCAGCAAACCAGATTTCGAAGTCGGTGTGGGCCGTTGATGGATCGGCTGGGCTATCTGATCCCGGATCGGGATAGGCGCGAGGCATGAGGCATGAGGCGTGAGTTTGAAGAGAACAGGTGAGAATGAAATGAGATTCCCACTGCCCTCGTCCCCCACCTCATTCCTTCCTCCTTCCGGCTCCAGTCTCCCGCCTACCTCCTCCAGCCTCCTTACTCCTGCCTTCAACCCACTTGAATCTAAATCCAGGCAGTCGCGAATTGACGACTGCGCCAATCACTCCGCAATGACAGGTTGGTTCCGTTGGAACCGGTTTTAGTGGTTATCTTTTTCTGACCGTCAGGGGTTCGCTAACCTTGCTATTTTCTTAACGTTTGTCCTTCGCCAGCCGGTACAGCCTGCCGATATTTCCCACGTCGACCGGAAGTCGGCAACGACGTGTCACACATTATCGAGGAGTAAGACGCAGGATGCATCAAGATCCCATTCAGATCAAGGACATCAAGCAATTACGACAATTCGTTTCACATACGTTGTGCCAGCAAAACAATTTTGAGGAAGGTATTTTTCAGGTCACTGAGAGAATTCTCACTCGCGGAAATCGACCGTGCGGGATCTTTTTCTGTCTGCACGGGCCGAGGAGCGTAAAACTAACGGCCGTTTGGGAAACCGATCGAAACTCAATTCTGTTTTATGGTTCAACTGGGGAACGATTCAAAAAAACGATGCTCGCACATGCACCGTCGATTTGATTTTTTTGATTTTGTCTCTTTTATATTTCACCAAGGATTTTTGTTATGCTCGTTCTTTCCAGGAAGGAAAGCGAAAAAATCATGTTGGGCGACGAGATCGTCTTGACGATCGTTCGCGTCTCGGGTGATCGAGTACGATTGGGAATCCAGGCTCCATCTGACATGCTTATACTCAGACATGAGCTGGACCCCAATGACAAACAACTCGAAAACTCGGATGAACAGGCTGAGTCATCAGCACGCCGGGTCGCATGAAGCGATCCGCTGTGCAACAAGAAGACCTGCCTGAAGTCGCACATTTTCGTGAAATCAGGTTTTCGGAATGAAAACTGGAAGGGTGAGTGCTGGTTCCCGAAGCGCTCACCTTTTTCTGTTTGCTCCCCCCTAACTTGAGGTTAAAAAGTTGCACCCATGCAGTTTTTTTTTCTTGCAAAAGGAAACCCGACGCGTGAGCGAGGGCACTCCGTTGCGTGTTTATCCCTCGCTTACGCGTCGGGTTTCCGAAAGTGTGCAACCTCTAACTTGATTGAGGCAGGCGGCGGGGCCTGTTCCCCTTGCTCGGAATGTGTGTAAAGCACCACAACCGGATTTGGCTTGGCTGCAGTGGTCGTTTATGATGGTAAGCGGTAGTTCCCTCAATCAATCGGTACGGGGACATCCCACACCTTGCCGTGTATTCGTCCAGCAACTTCCCAAACGGACTCCGGATCTCGATGTCAAATCGCGACTGCCAGTTACCACGCTCTCTGTTTTGGTCCCTCTCCCCCCGCATCGTCCCAAACTCGACAGCGCTGCTGATCATCGTTGCGGCGTTATCAATGCCGATCCAGGTTTCAGCCCAGGATCCTGATCAGCCGACTGCTGATCAAACCGGCGCAGCTGAATTCACCGAACAGGAATTGGCTTTCTTTGAGAATAAGGTCCGCCCCCTGCTCAGCGATCATTGTTTTGAATGCCATGGTCCGGAATCGGATCCACTCGAGGGCAATTTATCACTGGCGTCACGTAAAGATATGCTGACCGGCGGTGATACGGGCGCGGCGATCGTCCCCGGCAAGCCAGCCGAGAGCCTGATGATTCAGTCGGTCCACTACGACGACGTGTACCTGATGCCTCCGGATTCAAAGCTTCCGGATGAGCAAATCGAGATCCTCGAAAAATGGATCCAGATGGGTGCTCCATGGCCTGCGGACGAAGACAATGCAAACATCGTCAAAGAAGAATTTGATATCCAGCAACGTCGAGCCGAGCATTGGGCTTGGCAACCCATTCAGAAACCCGACGTCCCATCCATCGACCACCAGGCTTGGCCAGCCGACGCCATCGACCGTTTCGTATTGGCAAAACTTGAATCCGCCGGGCTTCAACCCGCCAAACCAGCCAGCCGAGAAAATCTGATCCGCCGGGCCTATTTTGACCTCATCGGTTTGCCTCCAACCCCGGAGCAAGTTCAGGCGTTCGTGGACGACGAGTCCGAGAACGCTTTTGAAACGGTGATTGACGAATTGCTCGCCTCTCCCCATTTCGGTGAACGCTGGGCCCGTCATTGGATGGACCTCGTCCGTTATGCGGAAACTTACGGGCACGAGTTCGATTATCCAATCCCCTACCCCCACCAGTATCGCGACTACCTGATCAGGGCCTTCAACGCAGATGTCCCCTATCGCCAATTGATTGAAGAACACATCGCTGGCGATCTGCTGAATAACCCGCGGCGTCATCCGGAACTGGATTTTAACGAGTCCAAACTGGGCACCGGTTTTTGGCACTTTGGGGAAGCCAAGCACGGTGCGGTGGATTCCCGTGGCGAAGAGGCCGCTGCGATCGATAACCAGATCGACGTAATGTCGAAAACGTTTTTGGGGCTGACCGTTGCCTGTGCTCGCTGCCACGATCACAAATTTGATGCGATTAGCACCGCCGACTATTACGCGCTGTATGGGTTTCTGCAAAGTTCCCGTCGCGAGCGAATGATGCTCGACCCCGGCCGTCAGATTGAAACGGCTTTTAAAAGCACGCAGGGGCCGGCAGTTGAGGCTCAGCCAACAGTGGCTGCGTTGTCGGAGCGGTTAAAAACCATCGATCAAAAACGTGTCGCCAGGTATCTGGCTGCCGCAACCGAACTGGCGCCGCAGTTCCTTCCAGCAAGTTCAGCTGCGACGGTACAAGGCGAGGCGATGAAGCAACTGAGCGTCGGTTCAGGGACGGTCGAAAACCAGTCCATCGCAGCTCGTGGCAAATTCAAGTGGCAGGGCGACCAGCAAAAATGGTGGCGCGATGGCAAAGTCGGAGACCAGTGGTCTCTGGAATTTGAAGTCCCTGGTCAAGGCAACGAACCACAAGCGTTCGACGTTAGCCTGGGAGTGACCAAAGCTGGTGACTACGGTGTGGCCGATATCCTGATTGACGACCAACCTGTTTCCAACAAAGTCGATTTCTACACCCCGGATCTGACTTCGGAAACGCTGGGCGTGGGACGAGTCCAGCTCAAGCCGGGCAAGCATAAGCTGACTTTCCGGCTGGCCGAACCTAATCCGGCCGCAATCAAACGCAACATGGTCGGCTTGGACTTTGTATCATTGGCACCTGTCAATGCCGGAAAAAAAGACGCTCGCAAGTCCATTCAACTTGTGGCCGAAGAGCAGCAATTGGACCTCAAACTCCTCCGTGCGGTGGTCGACCAGATTGTTTCCGATGCCGCGACTCACCCCCAACATCCATTTTACCTATTGCGGTCAATCTGCAATCGAATTCAGTCGGGTGGTCAATTTGATCAATCGCTGGTCAAACAGGTTGGCGATCAATTCCGCAAATTACAAGTTCAACACAAAACGTTTCTGGAAAACTCCTCTTCCTTCCAGGATTTTAATCAGGACCTGTCCGACGATTGGACCGAAACGGGGTTTGCATTCGATCACGCCCAGACACTGGAAAGTTCCCTCTCGGCTGCCGGGACACTATTGCAGTCACCCGGCACCGTTTCTTCCGGGAACCGCGGCAAACCTTTCCAGGGCGTATTGCGTTCGCCAACCTTTGAGCTGAAGCACAATCGGATTCACTATCGAGTCAAAGGCCACAATGTTTCCGTGCGTTTGATCGTCAATGGATTTTTCATGGACGAGTACAATGCCTTGTTGTTTAAAGATTGTAATAAAACGTTCCAGTCGACCGATCAGTTTACCTGGCAGACGCAGGCCGGTGACTTGAACTTGCACGTGGGCAACCGGGCACACCTGGAGATCATCGATCACGGTGGCGGCTATGTTGAACTGGACGAGATCCGGTTTTCCAACGGAGCGAACCCTCCGGCGAGCTTGCCGCTGCTCAAGATCGACGACCGATTCGCGTCAGCCAACGAAATCGACGATTGGATCCAACTTTCAGCAGCGGCATTGGTTGCCGGACTTCAGGATTCTGGTCAATCTACAAACGCAACTGAATTGACCAATTGGATTGTCGACTCCAACTTGCTGGATCTTTGTGAAGCACAATCGGGGACGCAGCTTGGCCACGCCGAGCCCGACGCTGGCCAACGGCATGTCCAGTTTATCTCTGAACGCCGATTGCCTGCCCTGAGTTCGCTTGCCGCTTCCTTGAAAGATTCACAATCCGCCATCCGCGACCTGGCTGCCAAGGCACCGGCCCCGATGATGGCCCTCGGAATGACTGACGGGCAAGGCGAAGACGAACACGTTTTCGTGCGTGGCAATCATAAGAACCTGGGCCCCGTCGTCCCCCGTCGGTTCCTCAGCGCACTTTCGCCGGACCCCATCGCTCCACCTGACCGCAGCGGACGTCTGGAGTTGGTCCGCAAAATGACTGCTCCCGAAAACCCGTTGACCGCTCGCGTCGCCGTCAACCGAGTCTGGCACCATTTGCTCGGACGAGGCATCGTCGAAACAGTCGACAACTTTGGCGTGCTGGGGAAACAACCGACACACCCGGAATTACTGGATCACCTGGCTGCCGACTTCCAACAAGATGCATGGTCGATAAAACGCCTGGTCAAACGGATTGTAATGTCGCGAACCTACCAAATGGCCAGCCTGCCCAACCCGGCTACGGCGGATCGTGTCGCCGACGTTGACCCAGACAATCTGCTATTACATCGGGCCAACCTCAAGCGGCTCGAAGGCGAAGCGATCCGGGATGCGATGCTGGTGATTTCCGGCCGCTTCAATCCGGAAATGTACGGTCCGTCTGTTCCGATCCACTTGACGCCCTTCATGGAAGGACGTGGACGACCGGGCAAGTCCGGTCCGCTGGACGGCGATGGTCGACGTAGCGTTTACATTGCGATCCGAAGAAACTTCCTGTCGCCAATGATGCTGGCTTTTGACACGCCGGCACCGTTCAATGCCGTTGGCAAGCGAAATGTTTCCAACGTACCGGCTCAGGCACTGATCCTGATGAACTCACCCCTGGTCAATCAGCTTGCCGAACAATGGGCAACCAGGCTGGTCGAACAAGGCCAACCGATCGACGATCGAATCGACATGATTTACCGACAAGCGCTTTCCCGTTTTCCAACTGATACAGAACGGCAGCAGGCCAAACAGTTCCTTTCGACCCAAGCCGACACGCTGGGCCTGGAAGACGGCGGTTTGAATGATGTCTCGCTGTGGAAAGATCTCTGTCACGTGATTTTTAACGTCAAAGAATTTATCTTCATCCAATAATGAAACGCAAAACAACCCACTGTGGGCGATTTCGAGCGCCCGGTTTGACCCGTCGTGACATGCTGAAAAACGCGGCCTGCGGATTTGGCAGCATCGCGCTGGCAAGTCTGATGGCTGATCGTTCCTTTGCCGGATTGGTCGCAGACGATGGTCAGGGCGTGATTGGCCAGACGGGATTGCATTATCCTCAGAAGGTCAAGCAGATCGTTTACTTCTACATGGATGGCGGCCCTTCCCAGGTCGACACGTTTGACCCCAAGCCGTTGTTGGCCAAGGAAAACGGCAACCCGTTCAAGATGAAAATTGAACCGACACAGTTCAACAACATCGGCAAAACGCTAAAAAGCCCCTGGGAATTCAAGCAATACGGTGAATCGGGGACACCGGTCAGCGATTTGTTTCCGCACGTCGCCCAGCACGTCGACGACATGGCCGTGATCCGGTCGATGACCAGCAATTTTTCCGAGCACACCAACGCCAATTACTTTCTGCATACCGGCAACGGTTTCCAGGGCCGGCCCAGCATGGGTGCCTGGTTGGGTTATGGGCTGGGAAGTGAATGCAAAGACCTGCCTGGTTTCGTGGTCCTTAATGGCGGTTTGATTCCGCCGGGCGGACTCGATTGTTTCAACAGTGGGTTTCTTCCGGCTTCCTTTCAAGGCTCGATTTTTAATCACGGTGGCACACCGATCGCCAACATCGCACCGCAGGAAAAGTCTCGGCAACTTCAGCGGAACAAGTTGAACTTGTTGAATCAACTGGACGCGGCGACGGCCGAAAAGCTGGGAAAAGCCGATGAAATCGAATCAGCGATCCGCAACTACGAACTGGCTTTCCGCATGCAGTCAGTCGTCCCTGATCTGGCCAGCCTGGATGGTGAAACCGAAGCCACCAAGGAAATGTACGGTTTGAATTCGAAAAACAGACCAACCGCCATTTACGGCCGACAATGCCTGGTGGCCCGTCGGCTGTTGGAAAAAGGAGTTCGCTTCATTGAACTCACTTGCCCCAGTTGTGGTCACGATCGTTGGGACCAGCACGGCAACTTGAAGCAGGGGCATGCCGACAATGCACGTGCGGTGGACCAACCAATCGGTGCTTTTTTGACTGACCTGAAGCAACGTGGAATGCTGGATGAGACATTGGTCATCTGGTCAGGTGAATTTGGGCGTACGCCATTCGCGCAAGGTTCAAATGGCCGCGATCACAATCCATTCGGCTTTAGTCTGTGGATGGCTGGCGGTGGCATCAAAGGCGGCATCACGCACGGTGCGACCGACGAATACGGTTACAAGGCGATTGAAAACAAAGTCGAAGTCCACGACATGCACGCCACGATGCTGTACCTGCTGGGAATTGATCACGAAAAACTGACCTACCGCTGGTCGGGCCGCGACATGCGTTTGACGGATGTCAAAGGCAAACTGATCAAGGAAATCCTGGCGTAGTGCTCGTTACTCGAGTGTAGAGAAAGCAAAAGTGATGGCGATGAAGACTTCTGCCGTAAGACGATTCAGGTTTCTATTAAATACTGCGCTGCTCTGCTGCCTGGCACTGTCCACGCCGTTGACAGCCCAAGAAGTGCCAGAGTCGATCAAGCGCTGGGAAGCCGATATTGCGGCGTTGGAAAAACTGGACCAGTCGCAGCAGGAAGTACGCGGTGCGGTGGTTTTTGTCGGTTCATCATCCATTCGGCTGTGGGAATCGCTGGCTGACGACATGCGTCCGTGGACGACTCTGAAACGTGGCTACGGTGGCGCGAGGTTGACCGACTTGAGTCACTATGCGAACCGTCTGATTGGACCGCACCTGGGCGTTGACAATCCTCGTCGTGCTCGCGCGATCTTCGAGTTCGTGGCCAATGATATTGCTGGTGGC